>DOHJ01000218.1 GCA_003535335.1 Paracoccaceae bacterium
AGCTTTCAGGCTGGGAACGGGTACAATGTGATTGTGAGAGCTTACCGCGACCTCTGCTCGGTTGTGGTAAGGGGCGATCACCTCTGAAACAGTTCAAAGCAGCGCGTAAAAAAAGGGCCGGAATGAACCGGCCCTAGGAAGAGGTTCTGGAAGAGCGGGGATGTTAGCCCTGCCAGAACAAACGTCGGGCCTCCGTATAGGCTTCGACGCGTGACAGACCGATGTCATCCAGTTGGGCATCGGTAAGGGTTTTAAGTGTGCGCCGTGTGCGACGACGTAAATCCCAAGTCAGCACTGTTGTCGCCAGCGTCACCACAACCAGCGCCAAGGGCGATTGCGGGATGAAGCTTTGAAGCGATGCTTTCGGGGTCGTCGTTGTGCAGGTCATAAGGTGCTCACAGAGAATTGTATTGATACAAGGTTGGTGTATTGCTATAATATATAGATACAATGAGAATCCTAAAACATCCAATGAAAGATTGTAATGAATACAATTTGGTTCCCTGATTTATCCGCAACCACGCGGCCAAAATATCAGGTCTTGATCGAGGCTATCCGCAACGCGGTCCAATCCGGGGATTTGGTGGTGGGCGAGCGTCTGCCACCGGTGCGCGAACTGGGCTGGCAGTTAAAGGTGACGCCGGGCACGGTTGCGCGGGCCTACACCAAGCTGACGGATGAAGGCATGTTGCAGGCGGCGGTCGGGCGAGGTACTTTTGTTGCCGACACCAAGGCAAGAGCCAGATTGCCGGTTGCTGGCAAATCAAAGCTGACTGGCACCAAACCTGAACAAATTGATTTGCAAAAGGTTGCTTTGCCAGATGTCGGGCAACAGGCATTAATTCAGCGCTGTTACGGTGACATGGCAAAAGCCGGGAATGCGAACCTATTGAATTACCCCACGCTTGCCAGCAAGCAGGCCTTGCGTTTGGCCGCAACGAAATGGTTATCGGGTGCCCAGCTGGGAAATTTTCAACCCGAAGACATCGCGCTCACCAATGGTGGGCAAAATGCAGTTATGCTGGTGCTGCAATCGATTTTAAAAGACCCTGATCCAGTGGTTTTTGTCGAGGACCTGAGTTATTCCGGTTTTCGCCACGCCGCACAGTTGTTGCGCGCCAAGGTGGTCGGGTTAAAGTCGGATGAATTTGGCGTGCGACCGGATGAATTGGAGGCGGCCTGTCGCAGTTACGGCGCACAGGTTTTTTGCACATCACCCGAGGTGAACAACCCGACTGTTATGCGGACAGGGCTGGCCAGACGCCAAGAGCTGGCCGAGATTGCGCGCAGCTATGAATGTCAGGTTTTGGAGGATGCATGTTACCGCATTGCCGGATCCGATCTGCCATCTTACCGCGCCTTGTTGCCTGATCTGGGTTGGTATGTGACCTCGATTTCAAAATCCATTTCGCCGGCTTTGCGGGTCGGGTTTGCCTTGGCACCGCAAAATAATACGCCAAAACTGCTAAGAGTTGCGTGCTACAATTATTTCGGGATTTCCATTCCGGTTTGTGATTTGTCCCAGCGTTTATTGAACGCGCCAGAAATTGACCAGATCAGCCAGGATGTCCGCGACACGATTAATTGTTATATTCGGGCTGCTGTGAATGTTCTGGGCCGGTTTGATTTGCAATGGCACGAGGATGTGCCGTTTTTATGGCTGCGTTTGCCACGCGGCTGGCGGGCAGGGGCATTTTGCATGGCGGCGGAAAAACGCGGGGTTTTGTTGCGCTCGGCTGACGATTTCGCCTTGATTGATGGCCGTGCGCCCCATGCGGTGCGTATTTCGGTCAACGGCCAGATTGCGCTGCAGCATTTCGAAGAGGCAATATCGGTTTTGGAGCAATTATTAAGCGATCCACCGGACAGTTTGGAGGCGTGATGTGGGGTAATATAATACCTAAATCGTAAGGTGTTGATTTAACTGATTTATATCGTTGTTGTTGCGCTTGACTGCACTGCTAAACCCTTTAAACAGCTCCAATCAATTACCGCAAAGCAGCCATTTGGCCAATTGCACCGAATTAAACCGTTTAAATAGGGTAAAAACCATGAAAACCTTTTCTGCAACACCGGCAGATATTGACAAGAAATGGATCATCATCGACGCCGAAGGTGTCGTGTTGGGCCGTCTTGCCTCAATTATCGCCATGCGCTTGCGCGGCAAGCACAAACCAACTTTCACACCAAGCATGGATATGGGCGACAATGTGATTGTGATCAACGCTGATAAAATCCAGCTGACTGGTAAAAAACGCAGCGATAAAATCTATTACTGGCACACTGGCCATCCGGGCGGCATCAAACAGCGCACGGCCGAGCAAATTCTTGAGGGAAAATTTCCCGAGCGTATTGTGACCAAAGCTGTGAAAAACATGTTGCCTGGCAACCGTTTGTCCCGCGTTCAAATGACAAACCTGCGGGTTTATGCCGGCGCCGAGCATCCGCACGAAGCACAAAACCCGGACGTTCTGGACGTTAAAGCCATGAACGCCAAAAATACACGGAGCCAGTCATGAGCGAAGAAATCAAATCATTGGATGATCTGAACGAAGTTGTTACGGGTACTCCTGCTGTTGCAACAGGTGCTGCCGAGGCTGTGGAAGCTGCAATCTTGCGCGAACCTGTTCGTGACGAATTGGGCCGTTCATATGCAACCGGCAAACGTAAAGATGCGGTTGCCCGCGTCTGGATCAAGCCCGGTTCCGGCAAGGTCACTGTAAACGGTCGCGATATGAGCAAATATTTTGCCCGCCCCGTGCTGCAAATGATCCTGCGTCAACCTTTCACCGTTGCCGGTGTTGAAGGCGAATTTGACGTGATGGCCACTGTTAAAGGTGGCGGTTTGTCAGGTCAGGCCGGTGCGGTAAAGCACGGCATCTCCAAAGCGCTGCAGATTTATGAGCCATCTTTGCGTGGTGCCTTGAAGGCAGCCGGGTTCCTGACCCGCGATAGCCGTGTTGTAGAACGTAAGAAATACGGTCGCCGCAAAGCGCGTCGTAGCTTCCAGTTCTCGAAACGTTAGGTTTTAAAGTTGCACGACTATATAAAATTAAAGGGTTTGCAGTTTGCAAGCCCTTTTTCAGGTTCAGAATAGCTTTGGTAAAGGGGCCAGAGTTTTATTTCGGTTATTTGTGGATTACCATTTAGTATTTCTCTGGGAGGAAAATGTGGCTGTTAGTATTGTTTTAGATATGGATAAGTGCTTGGCTCGTGGGGGAAAGAAGCTAATTTTCAAGCATCCGGACAATGATGATTTACTTATAAAGGTATTAATTCCTGAAAAACGCGCCAAATGGATTGCTGAGAAGAAAATACGATTGATTAAACGCCGGTTTGGCGCCTACTATCGTACCTTTTACCGCGAGATAGACGAATATCTGTCAGTATCTATGCGCAGCGATAGAATCCCTGATTTCATCCAACCATTTTACGGTATATGCCATACAAATCTTGGGATTGGCATGATTGTTGGAAAAATCTTAGGGCCAGAAGGGCAGCTTGCCCAAACACTTGAAAAAATTGCAACAACTGGACAGTTTAGTGCAAAGCAACTCCATGATCTTGTTGATGTAATCTTTGATAAACTGGTCGCTAATAGAGTGGTGGCAGGTGATTTGGTGCCTTGTAATTTTGTGCTGGATTTAGCTGAAGGTAGTCCGCGTCTGGTTTTGATTGACGGGTTCGGGGATACGACTCTTATCCCGATTAAAAAGCATATTTTCTGGCCTTTGAAGCGCTCACTGGCAAAAAAACGCGCGGCTTTACACATTTGGATTGAAAA
>DOHJ01000038.1:0-226 GCA_003535335.1 Paracoccaceae bacterium
TCGGCAATTGTGAACGGGATTTCCATTATAAGACCTCGAATTTGTCGCCAATGTTGATCTGGCCAGCTTTAACAACAACCCCGTAAACGCCAAATTGTGTATGGCCCCAGTGGGTTTTTAATGCATCCAACGTGTCAGCATCACGTTTTCCGGTTTCGGGATTGGCAGTGGTGGCCATGCAACGGCCAATGCGTTCCTTGATATCCAGTTCAACCGTGCCAATGCG
>DOHJ01000038.1:629-7873 GCA_003535335.1 Paracoccaceae bacterium
CGCCAGCGCAAGGCGGAAAGATTCTGACCCAGCTTTTCACCAATGGCGCGGTTCGTGGCCAGATTGTTCAGGCTGATCGAGGCAAAATCACTATCGGTCATGCCGCGGCTTTGGGCGCTGACAATGCGGTCAGAACTGGTGTTTCCAGCCGGCATAATCGGGCGGACCCAGGCAATGAATCTGTCAGATTCAGTATCTGGCGAAAATGTGATCGTTGGCAAATCCGGATGGCTTAGGGTGATTGTCCGGCTTGCTTCATCCAGTTTTGCCGCGATCGCCATGAGTGCAGGTGCCTTTGCACCGCGAGAGAAATTCCCACAACTCACCCACTCAGCGCCGTCAGCGCTGGATTTTTCATGCACAACAGCCCATGCGCGGTCCCAGGGCATGGTTTTTCCGGTGGCTAAACTGACGGCGTCCAATGCTTCAAACCCATGCGCTTTGATAGGATAACGCCAGATATGGGCAAGGGATGCGCTCATTTTTTAGCCTTTTCCCGGCTCTTTTTGAAACCGGCTTTGATGTTTCCAAAAACGTCGGGCTTGGCACCTTGGGATCGCATGATCGAATATTGCTGGATAAAGGTAATCGTGTTGTTGGTAATCCAGTACAGCACCAGACCAGAGGCAAAATTACCCAGCATGAACATAAACACCCATGGCATCCAGGCAAAAATCATTGCCTGCGTTTTGTCTGTTGGTGTCGGGTTTAATTTTTGCTGTAACCACATGGAAATACCCAGCAGGATTGGCATGATACCGATGGCAACCATCGCAAGAATGGTGCCGGGTTCCGGAGCACCAAAAGGCAGCAACCCAAACAGATTAAGGATCGAGGAAGGATCAGGCGCGGAAAGGTCGCGAATCCAGCCTATCCACGGAGCGTGGCGGACTTCCAAGGTAACAAAGATAACCTTGTATAAGGAAAAGAAGATCGGGATTTGCATTAGGATCGGTAAACAACCCGCAGCCGGATTGACCTTTTCCTTTTTGTAAAGCGCCATCATTTCCTTTTGCATTTTTTGTTTGTCGTCACCGCAACGCTCTTTTAGGGCTTCCATTTCCGGTTGCAGGGTTTTCATCCGTGCCATCGATACGTAGGATTTATAGGCCAGCGGTAACAATGCGGCCTTGATGATGATGGTCAGGACGATAATAGACCAACCCATGTTGCCAACAAAACCGTTCAAGGTATGCAGTAACCAGAAGATCGGTTTTGTCAGAAAGAAGAACCAGCCCCAGTCAATGGAATCCAGAAAGCCGGTAATGCCGTCTTCATTTTGATAGGCACGAATGACTTCCCATTCTTTGGCACCGGCAAACAGGCGTGTTTGCACCGTTGCTGTTTCGCCAGGTTCGACTGTTTGGGTTGGCAGGCGGGCTTCGGTTGTGTAGATGTCACTACCCGGGATGTATTTCGCCACCGAGGTGAACGGCTGACCCGGTGTGGGGATCAGGCTTGTCATCCAGTTTTTATCTGTAAAACCAACCCAGCCTTCGTTTTCAACTTCGATCAGTTCAGCATTGGCACCTTCGGTTTTTACAAAGCCAAAGCCGGGCATTTTGCTATATTTGGTTTCATCCAGTTTGCCATCCGACATCCGCACAATACCTTCGTGCAGGATGAAAAAGCCAACCACATCCGGCTCGCCGTAACGGGCAACAATACCATAGGGGAACAGGCGGCGGGTCGCATTCGATGTGTTTTCCACCGCTTGGGTGATGGTGAACATGTAATGTTCATCCACTGCGATTGTGCGTCGAAATGTCAGCCCCTTACCATTGTCCCATTTCAAGGTGACTGGTGTATTCGTTGTTAGAATGTCGCCGCTTTCAAGCGCCCAAAGTGTATTTGGTCCCGGCACGGCATCGGCCTCAAGATCACCAGCACGACCCCAGCCATAAATTGCGTAATAAGGGTGTTCCTGGCCAAAAGGCGACAAAAGTTTCACCAGATCGGAATCGTCATCCAGTGTTTCGCGGTAACTTTTTAATTCCAGATCATCTATGCGCCCACCCAGCAGCGAAATTGAACCGGTCAGCTCAACTGTATCGACTTTAATACGTGGTGCAGCTTTCAACTGTTCTTCGTGCGAGCCGGTTATCACAGCGGGCGTTGTGGCGTTATCTGGTGTTGTGGCCGAAGGCGGGATAGCAACGCTTGTGCCATCACTATTTTGCACGGTTTCTGTTGGTAGCGTTAGATCAACTGGCGGCGGCGGTGGTTGAAACCACATGCTCCATACCAGCATCACGATGCCACTAAGTACTATTGCAAGAATTAGGTTCTTGTTTTGATCGTCCATTTGGACACACCCCGTCACTGAAATTGGTCTCAGTGGTTCAACAGGGCAGGACCGAAAAGGTCAAGCGGTTTTCCTGTCTTTACATGGGAAAAGGTAAAAATACCTATCCTGTTTGCCGGCCGATTTTTGGTGTTTTGGCCAGTTTTTCATTATGCTGCTGCATCCAGGCCATGGTGTTATCAAACGGCATCGGTCTGGCCAGGCCAAAACCTTGTATATGACCGCAACCAAGCTGGGCCAGCATGGCGTGCTCTCCGACGGTTTCAACGCCTTCACCAAGGGTTTCCAGATCGAGCTGTTCTGCCATGGTCAAAATTGCGGACACCATGCGTTGTTGTTCCGGATCAGTGTCTACTTTCATAACAAACGAGCGATCGATTTTTATACGGCCCACTGCAAAACGGCGGATATTGGCAATTGCGGCATGACCGGTGCCGAAATCATCCAGATCAATGGCGCAGCCCAGTTTGGCTAAATCGGCTATATTGCGTGTGATGATATCATCATCGGTTTTGGCCACAACGGTTTCCAAAATTTCGATTGCCAGCCGTTCAGGCCCAAGATCAAATCGGTCCAGCTCCCAGCGGATTTTGTCAACCAGTTTGGGGTTTCGCAATTCGGCACTGGAAAAATTCACTCCGACTTTTGGGACAAAAAATCCATTCTTATCCCACATTTTCAGTGAAGTAAGAGAATGATACAATATCACTTCACTCAAGCGCTCCGACAGGCCAGCCTGTTCAATGGCGGGCAGAAAATCGCCGGGTGAAATCATGCCTTGCTGTGGGTGATTCCAGCGGGCCAGAGCTTCAAAACCGGTTACCTCGCCTGTATCAGTGGATATCTGCGGCTGAAACCATGGTTCGATCTGGCCCTCTTCCAAAGCGGCGCTGACCTCTTCTATCAAGGCGGATTTTGCTTTGGCTTTATTTTGCATTTCTTTCGAATAACTGCGGATTGCGGCAGGCCCGTTCAATTGGGCGTCAGCCAAGGCCAGCTCTGCAGCTTCAAGCATGGATTCGCCTGTGTTGGCTGGTGTGCGACTTTTTAAACAAAACCCGACAGAGCAAGATATATAAACAGTGGTGGCATTCAGGCTAAGAGGTTCGGTTATTGCTGTTTGCAGTCGCGCGGATATTTGAATCAGGGTTTCCAGATCCGCACGGTGAACCGGTGCCAGTGCAATGGCGAATTTTGCACCATCAAGGCAGCAAAGTTGATCCTGATCACGTAAAACACCACGCAACCGGTCACTGCTTTTTTGTAAAATATCATTGCAAGCCTTGTGCCCCAACCGTGTTACCAATGTATTGAAATCATCCAGCTCAACCACAATTGCCGCTGTGGTATGTCTTGTGTCTGAGCTGGACTTCAAAACCTGATCAAGCGCGGTTTCGATACTTTCCCGCAGGCCAAGACCAGCAGTTTTTAGCAATTTTTTAGGACTTGAAATTTCGTCAGGGCTGCCAACGAAGGCAATAAAGGCCGGAATAATCAGGGCGGCAACCACCAATGCAGTTTCACCGCCCAGCCAGAAACAAGCCAGCGTAATGGCCGGAATAAAGGCCAAGGCTTGCGGGCCGTAAATTATACTGCGGATATTCTGGCGGGAAAATCTATCTAGAACTACAGCCCTTAATGACATTCAAAGCATCCTTTTTCGGTACGTGGCGGGGCCACAGCGTTTCAAAAGGTAAGCTACGAGTGTTTGGTCAGCACAGAGTTAATGCAGGTCAGGAATTTGCATTGCTTTTTCATCAATTAATTCAGGGTTTCGTAACAACCCTGCAAAATCAAACAGTTTTGGATCCAGTAAATGGCTGGGGCGTGCGTTCATCAGGGCGCGAAACATCACCTGTCTGCGACCCGGAGAACTTTTTTCCCAACCATCCAGAATTGCCTTGACCTGCTGGCGTTGCAGCCCGTCTTGCGAGCCGCATAAATCACAAGGGATAATCGGGTAATCCATTGATTTTGCAAACTTTTCGCAATCGGCCTCGGCCACATGAGCCAATGGACGATAAACGAACAAATCGCCTTTTTCATTCAGCAGTTTTGGCGGCATTGTCGCCAGTCGCCCGCCATGAAACAGGTTCATAAAAAAGGTTTCCAGAATGTCGTCACGATGATGACCCAGCACAACGGCGCTGCAGCCTTCTTCGCGGGCAATACGGTAAAGATTCCCACGGCGCAGTCGCGAACAAAGCGAACAAAAAGTCCGACCCTCGGGGATTTTATCGGTGACGATCGAATAGGTGTCTTCATATTCGATCCGGTGCGGGACCTTCATTTTCTTTAAAAATTCGGGGATCACCGTGGCCGGAAAATTGGGCTGGCCCTGATCCAGATTACACGCCAGCAATTCAACCGGCAAAAGCCCGCGCCACTTTAGTTCGTGCAAAATTGCCAACAGGGTATAACTATCCTTGCCCCCGGATAAACAAATCAGCCATTTTGCGCCGCGCTCGATCATGCCGTATTGTTCAACCGCCTCGCGGGTTTGGCGCACAAGGCGCTTGCGCAGTTTTTTGAACCCGGTGGTCGAGGGGGCGCCAAAAAACAGCGGGTGGATGTTGTCGGTCGGGGTGTTCATGGATAATATGCCTGAGATTGAGTGGGTCTATTAACGAGCTGTGCCTATCTTAATGGCGGTGTTCGCCATCATCAACCGGATCATAACCGCAGCCACCCCACGGATTACACCGGCCAATGCGTTTTACCGCCATCCAGCCACCTTTGAAGGCACCGTGTTTTTGCAAGGCCTCAATTGCATAAGCGCTGCATGTGGGCTGATAGCGGCAATTAAATCCAACCCACGGGCTGAAAACCAGACGATAGGCCCGGATCGGCAGGGCCAGAATATGTGCCAGCGGGCTCATTTAGGGTTTCCGTGCATGACAGATAGCGCGTGGTTTAAATCGGCCACCATATCCAAATAGGGGCGTTGGGCGGTGGCATTGGCGCGGCCGATCAGGACGTAATCCCAGCCGGCGTGGCCTTTTTGGCGCAAAACCTCGCGTGCAATCGCCCGAAGGCGGCGTTTGGCACGGTTGCGCGCCACCGCATTGCCAACTTTCTTGGAACAGGTAAATCCGACACGAATAAAATCCGGCTCCGATTCATTTGGCCCGCGTTTGCGCGCCTGCAAGATCAGGGATTTGGTGGCTTGGTGTTTTGCCCGCGCGGCCATTAGAAAATCGGCCCGCTTTCTGATGGTTTTCAGACACACGGAAACCGCCGATGGCATATCTACAGCGTCTGGCGATTTGCCTGCTGAGGGTGCCTTCGGCGGTGTCATATCAGATGACCTTTAGCTGGCAGCGCGTTTAAGCGCTCAGTTTGGCACGCCCTTTGGCACGACGGGCATTCAGGATTTTGCGTCCTGCTTTGGTTGCCATGCGCGCACGAAATCCGTGGCGGTGTTTGCGAACCAGGTTCGATGGTTGAAATGTGCGTTTCATCGCGCTCTCCGTCAAATATTATCAGTTTTCAGACCTGCACCCGTTAAAGGATTCGAAGGTCATTGGTGTTCGAAGACCGTGATTTAGGCGCTTGTTCGGAATAAGTCAATTCGCCAATCGCATCAAAACTGCAACAATTGGCGCAAAGCACCGGTTTAAATGTTTCAACTCAGGCTAAAACTGCCTTTGAAACTGAAACATTGGCACACTTGCGTTCAAGGGGCCGTGATCGGGCGACTTATCTTTCGCGAAACTGCGCAGGTTGTGGTGTAACAAGGCACAGCAACGAAAGCAAAAGGCAACATGAGTGAAATGACCGAGGCTAAGAAAAACAACATCACGCGCTATCTGCCGATGATTGCAATTTTAACCGCAGCTGTGATCGGCGCATTTACCTTGCGCGATTATCTGTCATTTGATGCGCTGCGTGATAACCGGCAGGCCTTGCTGGCATTTCGCGATAGCCATTACATTATTACGGTGCTGCTGTTTATCGCAACTTACACAGCAATTGTGACGTTTTCGCTGCCCGGTGGGGCGATTGCCTCCATCACGGGCGGTTTTCTTTTTGCAACCTTTCTGGGATCTGTTTTTAATATTGTCGCGGCAACCATCGGCGCAACCCTGATTTTTATGGCGGTGCGCTGGGGCATGGGCGCGCGGTTTGCGGCCAAGATGCAAGCCAGCGAGGGGGCGGTTAAAAAAATCAAGGACGGCATTGATGA
Source organism: Paracoccaceae bacterium (assembly GCA_003535335.1). GTDB lineage: Bacteria > Pseudomonadota > Alphaproteobacteria > Rhodobacterales > Rhodobacteraceae > Profundibacter. Next base: position 7,121 of record DOHJ01000038.1, read on the forward strand.
AAATCAGTGGTCGATGCTGTTTTTAATCCGGCTGGTTCCGGCCGTTCCGTTTGTGGTGGCCAATCTGGTGCCTGCAATGGTCGGTGTGCCGCTGTACCGGTTTGTGGTTTCGACCTTTATCGGCATTATTCCGGGTGCAGTTGTTTATACGGCGGTTGGTGCGGGGCTGGGCGATGTGTTTGCCCGTGGTGAAACCCCCGATTTCGGCATTATATTCGAGCCGCAAATCCTGCTGCCGATCGTTGCGCTTTGCATTTTGGCCGCCCTGCCGATGCTGCTGAAATTAAAAAAGAAAAAGGTTAGCTAAAGATGAAAAACATTAAAACGGATATCTGCATCATCGGGGCTGGCTCTGGCGGGCTTTCGATTGCATCCGGGGCTGTGCAAATGGGCGCAAAGGTGGTTTTGCTGGAGGGGCATAAAATGGGCGGGGATTGCCTGAATTATGGCTGCATTCCCTCAAAGGCGCTGCTGGCGGCCGCTAAAACCAAAATGGCGTTTGGTCCGGCCAAGGATCATGTGGCGATTGCGATTGAAACGATTGCCCCGCATGACAGTGTTGAGCGCTTTGAAGGGCTGGGCGTAAAGGTGATTTCACAATTTGGCACATTTATTTCGCCGACCCAAGTACAGGCCGGTGACACAATCATCACTGCGCGCCGTTTTGTGATTGCCACCGGATCAGCGCCCTTTGTGCCGCCGATTACCGGGTTGGAAAACCTGCCTTACGATACCAACGAAACCATTTTTCAA
>DOHJ01000038.1:8196-10373 GCA_003535335.1 Paracoccaceae bacterium
TTTTCAAGGGCACGGATCTGTTAATGGCTGTTGGTCGCAAACCCAATCTGCAGCGTCTGAACCTGCAAGCCGCCGGCATTGAATTTGACCGCAGCGGCGTTAAGGTGGGCGCGAATTTGCGCAGCTCCAACAAACGGGTTTATGCGGTTGGCGATGTGGCCGGCGGGCTGCAATTTACCCATGTGGCCGGATATCACGCCGGCGTGCTGCTTAAATCCATGCTGTTTGGTTTGCCCTCCAAGGCCAAAACTGCGCATATTCCGTGGGTCACTTATACGGATCCCGAGCTGGCCCAGATCGGTTTGGCCGAGGCCGAGGCCAAGGAAATATTCGGCGTGCTGCTCGAGGTCGTGCGGTTTGATTTTGCGGGTAGTGATCGCTTGATTGCCGAGGGTCGCGCCAAGGGTTTGATCAAGGTGATGGTGGTAAAAGGGCGGCCGGTCGGGGTTTCGATTGTTGGGCCATCGGCGGGCGAATTGATTGGCCTGTGGGCGATGGCGATGGCCAATAACATGAAGATGAGCGCGATTGCAGCGACGATTTTGCCATATCCGACCGTTGGCGAAGTCAGTAAACGTGCGGCGGGGGCTTATTTTTCACCGCGATTGTTTGAAAACGCGGGTGTTAAACGTGTGGTTGGCTTTGTGCAGCGCTTCCTGCCATAATCGGCAACTGAAAGGGCTGTTATGTTTGTAAATTCGCTTTCGGGCCGGTTTTTGCTTTTGACCACGGTGTTTGTGATGCTGGCCGAGGTTTTGATCTTTGTGCCATCCATTGCGCGGTTTCGCGAGGATTACCTGTTGCTGCGTCTGGAAAAGGCGCAGATTGCCTCATTGGCGTTGCTGGCCAATGACATGATAACGGATGATCTGGAAACGGAATTGCTGGAAAATGCCGATGTTTATAACGTGGTTTTGCGCCGTGATGATATGCGCCAGCTGGTGTTGCATTCCGAGTTGCCAAAAGAAATTTCCGCCACGTTCGATTTGCGCAAATCCAGCCCGTTTGCGTTGGTCCGTGATGCGGTTTTGCGGCTGTTTAACACCCGGGAACAGGTGATCAGGGTGATCGGAGAACCGGTGCGCGGGGCTGGATTGCTGATCGAAGTCACGATGAACAGTATGAATTTACGTGGTGCCATGCTTGATTATGGTTTGCGCATTTTAATGCTGTCGGCCGTGATTTCCGTGACCACGGCGATTATGCTGTTTTTGGCCGTGCGCGGTTTTTTGTTAAAGCCGATCCACCGTGTTGTGCGCCACATTAAATCATACGCAGAGGCCCCGCAGGATGCCCGCAGGATTATTGAGCCAAACGCCTCGGTTTTGGAATTGCGCGAGGCAGAAGAGGCGTTGCGAACCATGCAGACCCAGCTGACAGGATCCTTGAAACAAAAAGAACATCTGGCCCAGATGGGCGGGGCGGTGGCCAAAATCAGCCATGATTTACGCAACATCCTGACCACCACCCAGCTGTTTGTCGACCGGATGGAAACCAGCGATGATCCCATGGTGCAAAAAGCCGCGCCCAAATTGGTTAACTCGCTGTCGCGTGCGGTCAATTTATGTGAAAGCACGCTGGCTTTTGGTAAAGCCGAAGAAGCCGCGCCTGCCTTGACATGGCTGCCTTTGCTGGATGTGGTAAACGATGTGATCGATGCCGAGCGTTTGGCAACAGATGGATATGCGTTGCACTACCGCGAAAATATCCCGGCTGATCTGGTGATCCGGTCTGATCCGGAACAGCTTTATCGGGTGATCAGCAACATTGTGCGAAATGCGCGTCAGGCGATTGTAGCAACGGGCAAGGCTGGCGAAATATCCATTACTGTGCGCGAAGACGAGGAGAGCTGGATCATTAGCATCACCGATACCGGCCCCGGATTGCCAGCCAAGGCGCGCGAACATTTGTTCACGCCGTTTCAGGGCGGTGTTCGAAAGGGTGGATCAGGTCTGGGTTTGTCTATTGCCGCTGAACTGGTCCGGGGGCATGGCGGTAAACTGGAATTGCGCCATAGCGATGCAGGCGGAACTGTGTTTGAGATTTTCCTGCCGCGAGGAGATATTGATTTAGATGACATAGGGGTGTGAATAGCACTTGCAAACCCCGGCAAGGGCGGCTAAATCCCCACGGGTTAGCACCTGGAGCTCAGCTGGATAGAGTACCTGACGTCGAAT
>DOHJ01000055.1 GCA_003535335.1 Paracoccaceae bacterium
AGTTTCAATCCGGTCCATTAAATTCCAGTAAAACAGCAGAAATGTCATCTGGAAATTCCTGATTTCCGGCATAAGCATCCAAATCCCACATCAGGGATTCAAGAAAATTGGGGCCGCGAATAGCTGAATTGCGTTTTAGTAATTCAATAATACCACTTTCATCCAGCATATCATTTTCATTTTTCCCCGGGCATTCTGTAATTCCGTCTGACATCAAAAACAATCGATCCCCCGGAGAAAGCTCAATTTGGAAATCATCATAAGTTGCGTCAGGTACCAAACCAATCGGCAAACCACCTTGACCGCATAAATCAACGGATCCATCAGGATACTGGATTGCAGGATGCGGATGACCTGCTTGTGTGGCCGTTACTTGGCCTGTTTTCAGATCTAAATGTGCCAGTAACAGGGTAAAATAATGCTCTGTGTCCATTTCCTTTAACACAAGATGGTTCAAATGTTCCGCGACCTTTGCTGGACTGCGTGCAGAATATCCACCATTGTCATTATGCGTTAGCGCCAGGTTTTGTTCCGGTGTGCCCCCAGATAAAAACCCGGCCAACCGTGCTGTCATCATAGCCGAAGAAATACCATGGCCCGACACATCAATTGAAAACAAACCAATTTGGTTTTTGTTAATTGGAAAAAAGCCGACAAGATCGCCACCCACATGGCCACTGGGACGTAACAGAAGGGATATTTCAGCAGCCCCTAAATTGCGATATGTTTCCTTGACCAGAGATTGTTGAAGCTTTTTAGCCTCGATCAAATCGCGATCGATCGTGTCATAAAGGCATTGAATTTCTGCCAGCGCATTACTGACAATCCGGTTTTTTTCGGTAAGCTCGCGCTCCATCTTCTGGATGCGTTCACCGGCCCGAATGCGCGCACGCAATTCGCTGGCATTTACCGGTTTCGTTAAAAAATCATCAGCACCCACATCCAGCCCGTGCGCAACCTCGTCTTTTTCGCTTTTTGAAGTGAGCAAGATAAAGTAACCGTAGCTATCCCGCTCCAGCTCACGAAACGCCAGACAAAATTCCAGACCATTCATACCGGGCATCATCCAGTCGCTTATTATCAAGTCAAGCGGCTCGGCTTTGCAGATTTCAAGTGCAGTGTTACCTGATTCTGCTTCTAGAACCTCATAACCCCAGCGCTTTAGGGATGAGCTGAGAATACGGCGTTGGGCGCGACTATCGTCAACGACCAGAACCCGCTTTATTGCCTGTTTCTGCTCAAGATCATCTTCAAACTGTCGCATACTAAATGACTGGACCGTTTCTGCCATACTGACCTTCCTGGATGTGTTCGGGATATCCCTTTAATTTATGCTTGTGACAGCAAGACTTTAATAGGGCGTGAATATTAAAATTCGCGCTATTTTATAACTGCGGACTTACGAAGCATTAATCATCAAGGGACTATAAAATCAGGGCGTGGGGGCGCAATGGTGTGATGGGAGTTGAAAATGATTAACTGGGATCGGGTGAATGAACTACGGCATGAAATAGGCCAAGAGGATTTTCAGGAAGTTGCAGAAATGTTTTTAGAGGAGGTGAACGAGGTGATTGTTAGACTACAAACAGCGCCCAATATAGCCACCTATGAAGAAGATATGCACTTTCTTAAAGGCAGTGCGCTTAATCTTGGATTTTCCGCTTTTAGCGACCTTTGCGAATCCGGCGAAAAATCGGCTGCAAGTGGGCAAGAGAAAATGCTGTGTTTGGATCAGATATTTAAAACGTATGATGCATCAAAAGCAGTATTTAAAGATGGTTGCAATAATACAAAGGGAGCTATGCCTGAAAGTTGGTGATGCGTTAATCAGGTGGCATGTTTATGTTGCTTTATCCCATCCTTGAACTCAACCCCTTGAATGATCTCGGGCAGGCGGTTTTTGCCGTCGAGTTTGCGCCATTTCTTTTTAGCTGACATCATCAGTTTGTAGACCATGGCCAGTGCTGTTTTGCGGCTCAGACAGCCCTTGGTTTTGCGGGTCCGGTTGCGAACGGTTGCGAATACGCTTTCGATTGGGTTCGTCGTGCGGATGTGCTTCCAGTGTTCGGCTGGGAAGTCGTAGAATGTCAGTAACACCTCACGATCTTTGGTCAGCTTCTTGACGGCGCGTTCGTATTTCACGCCGTATGTTTCCACGAACAGATCAAAGGCGACGATGGCCTCCTTCTTTGTTGCGGCCATCTATTACCTGACAGGGCATGCCCGAGAGGGCAGATATCTTGCAGCCCTGCCTTGGCCTTTTCATGCATTGGCTTTGGTATCGCGCCCGTGATGTTTGCCATATTGTGAACCCGGCAGCGCTGTTCTTTCGTGCTCGGATACACGTCCCGCAATGCGGTCCAAAAACCCATGGCACCATCGGCGATAGCCAGATCGCGCTTGCGCCAAGCCTCATACTCGCCCCACCATGTCGCCTTGCCGCGTGATCGTCGAGACCGACAGCCCATCCGCGTTTGCGCCACGATCCCGCACCCGGGGAACCTGAACTGCCACCTTGTCGATTCCAGTCATAACCTCACGCTCCGGCAGAAACCCGTGGCGTACCAGACGCTGGCGGCCTTTATCGTCCAGCAGCTCTGCGTGGCTCACCATAAATTCGGACACCTCCGCGCGCACGGCCGTCACCAACTTTCGGTTATAACTCTTTGCATGGCGACAAAATTCAGTCCCAAATAAAGTGCATTCTGGCAAATCCCGAAAA
>DOHJ01000259.1 GCA_003535335.1 Paracoccaceae bacterium
ACGGCCCCAACACCGAACAGTTGGTCCGCGAATTGCCGCTGCATGAAACCGAGGTCATGGTGGAATTTAATCTGGCCTACACCAACCTGAACGAAAAACGCGCCGAACGGATATGGGTTGATCTGATTTTTGAAGGCCCGCAAATGAACCAGATAATTATGCGCGACATAACCTTTAGTCGCCGCCCGCGTGCCGAATTGTAGTCAGAAGGAGATGATGAAATGAGCAATATTAAACTGACTACAACACGGCTGCTGGAAGGCATTTGGGAAGGCATCCTGACAAGCCAAGATAGCAATGACAATTATCAACCCGATATCGAGGTCAGCCATTTGAACAAACCGCTGGACGGTGTTTCAGTGACCGAAGATCGCGATAATGGCTGGTGGCTGGTGCGTGTTCCGGTGCCGGCAGCTGCATTATCGGACGGGGTGCACAGCTTTGTAATTAGCGACAAACACACCGGTGCCAAACTGAACAGTTTTAGCATTTTAGCGGGCGAGCCTCTAAATGACGATATTCGCGCTGAACTGGAATTGCTGCGTGCGGAACTGGATATGCTTAAAAAAGCATTCCGCCGCCATTGCCTTGAAACCATGTAATTCGGCCCGTTTCAGGTGACGTCGCGTAGCAGGTGACAAATTGCGCAATCTGCTGCAGCTTGGGCATTGCAACCAGTTAGGCAGCTTATGACCAAATATCCGCTTCTTTTAGCGCCGCTTGATCTCGGCTTTACCACCTTGAAAAACCGTGTCCTGATGGGATCAATGCACACCGGCCTTGAGGAAACCCGCGATTGGAACCGGGTTGCGGAATTTTATGCCGAACGGGCGCGTGGCGGGGTTGGTCTGATTGTTACCGGCGGCATGGCCCCCAACCGCGAAGGCGGCGTATTTCCCGGTGCTGCGGGTTTGTTTTCTGACGATGATATTGCCAACCACCGCATTGTTACCGACCGCGTGCATGAAAACGGTGGTAAAATCGCCATGCAAATCCTGCACGCCGGCCGCTATGCCTATAGCCCGGAATGCGTGGCACCTAGCCCGATAAAATCGCCGATTTCACCGTTTCCGCCAAAAGAACTGGACGAGGAAGGTATCGAAAAACAGATCTCCGATATTGCAACTGCCGCCAGAAATGCCCGCCTTGCCGGTTATGACGGGGTCGAGGTGATGGGGTCGGAAGGTTATTTCCTGAACCAGTTTCTGGTCGCTCACACCAACAAACGCACCGATCGCTGGGGCGGGTCTTATCAAAACCGGATGCGCCTGCCGCTTGAGGTGCTCAAACGGGTGCGCGGCGCTGTCGGGGATGATTTCATCCTGATCTATCGCTTGTCGATGATTGACCTGATCGCCCAAGGCTCTACTTGGGACGAAGTTGTTAAGCTTGCCAAAAACGTCGAACAGGCTGGCGCAACACTGATCAACACCGGCATTGGCTGGCACGAAGCGCGCATTCCCACCATCGCCACATCCGTGCCCCGCCGCGCCTTTAGCTGGGTGACCAAAAAACTGATGGGTCAGGTGGGCATTCCGGTGATCACCTCTAACCGGATCAACACCCCAGATGTGGCCGAGGCGGTTTTGGCAGACGGGTGTGCCGATATGGTTTCCATGGCGCGCCCGTTTTTGGCCGACGCGCATTTTGTCGCCAAAGCCGCCAGCGGCAGGGCACGCCAAATCGCACCCTGCATTGCCTGCAATCAGGCCTGTCTGGACCACACATTTTCCGGCAAAATCTCGACATGTCTGGTGAACCCGCAGGCCTGTTACGAAACTGAGCTGCTGTTGGAAAAAACGGCCGCGCCCAAAACAATCGCGGTGGTCGGGGCTGGTCCGGCCGGTTTGGCCGCATCAATAACGGCTGCAAAACGTGGCCATCAGGTGACTTTGTTTGACAAGGCCGATCAATTGGGTGGTCAGTTGAACATGGCCAAACAAGTGCCCGGCAAAGAGGAATTTTACGGGCTGGTTGAATGGTACGGCGTGATGGTGCAGCACACAGGCATTGACCTGCAACTGGGTAAAACGGCCAATGTTAACACGCTGCGCGATTTTGACGAGGTGATTATTGCCACCGGTGTTTTACCGCGTGACCCGGGTATTAAAGGCCAAGACGGCGAAAATGTTCTAAACTATATAGACGTGCTGCGTCACAAAACGCCGGTTGGCAAACGTGTGGCGGTTATTGGTGCTGGCGGTATTGGTTTTGATCTGGCCGAATATCTGGCGCATGGGCCTGTGCATTTAACCAAAAATTTACGCGCTTGGAAAAAGAACTGGGGCGTGGGCGATCCAGAAGACCAGCGCGGCGGGCTGGCCGAAAATGGCGCGCAACCCGCAGCGCCTGTGCGCGAGGTGGTTTTGTTGCAACGCAAAGCCGAGAAAGCAGGAAAACGGTTGGGAAAAACCACGGGCTGGATTCATCGGGCCGAGCTGAAAATGAAACATGTGAAAATTCTAACCGGCGTGAACTATGAGCGCATTGACAAACAGGGGCTGCATATTTCTTTTGGCGAGGCGCGTGAAAACCCGCAGCTTATCGCAGTTGATACCGTTGTTTTATGCGCAGGACAAATACCGGAAAAATCGCTGGCCGAGGCGTTGATATCCGCAGGCATTACCCCCCATATTATTGGCGGTGCCAATGTTGCCGGTGAACTGGACGCAAAGCGGGCCATAGACCAAGGCACGCGTTTGGCTGCGGGAATTTAGCTGCGTTACCCTACCCGTTTTGATGTTTCCAATACAGGAACGTTAAAGCAATAACCGCAGTATTGTCCTGCTCTGACCCTATTTTTGCCCAAATTCAGGACGATGAATTGGTCAACGAAGAATTAGTAGCAGGTAGTAAAATGGACCGATTAACAGAAATGGAAGCCTTTTCCACCGTCGTGGACCAAGGCGGATTTACCGACGCGGCGCGCAAGATGGGGATTTCCAAATCGGCTGTTTCCAAACATGTTTCATCGCTTGAGGCACGTCTTGGCGCGCGATTGTTAAACCGAACCACACGCAGGGTAAGCCCGACCGAAATCGGCCTTGCCTATTATGACCGCGCCCGTCGCGTTTTAAATGATGCCGGCGAAGCAGATGCGCTTGTGACCTCAATGCAGTCTGAGCCGTCTGGCCTGTTACGAATATCGGTGGCAACCGATTTTGGCGTTAATCATCTTTCGCCTGTGCTGGGCGAATTTTTGCAAGAATTCCCGGATATTACCGTTAATATGGTGTTGAATAACCGGTTTGTTGAACTCATTTCCGAAGGCTTTGATCTGGCCGTGCGCATTGGCGAACTGGAAGACAGCACCCTGCGGGCCCGCAAACTGACTGAAACCACCAAACGCATGGTGGGTTCCCCGGAATATTTTAAAAAATACGGCCGACCGGAAAAAATTGACGATCTCAATGAACATAAACTGCTGCATTACTCGAACCTGTCCAATGGCAGTGTTTGGAAATTGACGGCACCATCCGGGGAAAAACGTCAGGTTCGCACCGCCGGCTGGTTGTCGGTAAATGATGGTCAATCTTTGTTGAATGCGGCAATTTCGGGTCTTGGCATCGCCTACCTACCCAGCTTCCTTTATGCCGACGCAATGGAAAAAGGTCAAATTCAAGAGGCAATTCCGGACCTGCCCGGTGAAACCCAAGGCATTTACGCGGTTTATCCGCCGGGCCGCTTTACCCAACCAAAAGTGCGGGCATTCATTGATTTTATAGCCCATTCCTTTACTGAAAAAGGGCCTGATATTTGGTAAATAATGAAATAACGCCCCCTATTGGGTCGAGGTGACAATCACTTCGACCCTTCTGTTTCGGGCGCGCCCCTCTTCTGTCATGTTCGAGGCGATGGGCGATAAAAACCCGTTCCCTTCGGCGCTGAGCTGATTTTTATTAACACCATATTTTGCAATCAGACGCCGAACCACAGAGCCAGCCCGTTTTTTTGAAAGCGCTATATTTCCAGCGAGTGAACCTTCTAAATCTGTATGCCCGACAAGCGTTACAGTTCGGGCCGGATCGATCCCCAGATAGTCGGCCAATTTAGCCAGAGAGGGAAAATCGCTTTCCCCCAAATCCGATGATCCGGTTTTAAAAACTAAATCCTCTAGAATGAAATGGCCCTGATCCTCAAGCGCGCTCTCCATCGGGAGGCCGGAAATAGAAGCAACTTTAAACGCGGGGCTTTTGGTCGAGGTTATCAGTTCTGCAATATGTGACGGCTCGCCAACACGGGTAAGCTGAATGTAGCCCGCATTTTGGCTGCGGCTGATCAACAGGCTGATATATTCTGCGGTCCCGGCCCCGGTTTTTTGGGCTGCAAGAAACCGAAAATCGCCCAGATCAACATGCATGGCCGGTTCCGGCATCACATCCAGCTGATAGCGAAAATCAAAGCCGCCACATTTAACCGTCTCGCATTCAAACAGCATTTCAAAACCCGCCTCACTCAGTTGCTGTTTTAAAGGCTGCATAATTTGCAGTGACGTCAGGTTTGTAGCGGCAATTTTCCAAGCCTGCTGGGTCACTTCGCCTTTTGTTAAAACCGTTTGCATTTCACCATTTTGCCACGCGCTAACGGCTAAATCATAGCTGCCCAATGTGGTGATGTTTTCACTGGCAAGGTTGGAATTGGCCGGAAATTCCAACTGCATTGCCGACACAGACATTGGCAAGAACAGAGCCATGTAACAAAACATGCTCAGGGTACGAATACCCGCAGCGGGATATTTCAAAACATCAGTCAAACCTGCACAGCCCTTTTTGAGTCTTGTTTTCTGTAATGATACTGTCCCACATTTTGCATGTTTAGGGAAGCATAGAGAGCATTTGCCGCCAAATTATCACGCACACAAACAACGCTGAAACCAGTTGCACCATGATCTTGTGCCCAGATGGCGGCGCGGCCCATAATGTTGTTGGCAACTCCTTGGCGACGTTGATCCGGCAGTACCTCTAAGGCGTGCAGCATGGCGGTTTTATTGTGAAGTGCCACAAATGCCGCCCCCGCAGGCCGATCATTCTGACGGGCAAGAATTGCGGTTTTTGGACCTTTCACCTGTTGCATCACGGCTTGGCGCTCAACGCCTATCCCCTGATTTGTCCAGATTTCGCCAATTATGGCCAGCGGCGGCCAGACCGTGAACGCAGACATCCGGTCGGGGTTGATCTGGCAAAGGTTTTCAATCGGGCAGTGATAACCAAGCACCGGATCATGAAACTGATATCCTTTGGATTCTAGCAAACCATCCAGCGCCTCTTCGCCTTGCCGGATCATAAAAAGAGGGTTTTGATCCAAGGCAAGCATAGCCTGTTCGGCAACGTTGATATCGTCCGGACCAACAGGCCCGTTGGCGGTGGCGCTGGATACACGTTGGCCAGCGCCGGCACCTTTGCGGATTGTCCAGTTGCCAACAGTAAGATATTGGGCGGCAGGCCACGTGGCATCAACTGTTTGATATAAATTCCGAGCTTGGGTCATTCTACATCCGTATTATACAAGGTGGCAAGAATTGTGGCTGCGACTTCTATTGCAACAGGGTCATCGCCACGAATTACGATATTGGTGCCATATGCCCCATTTGAATAAAACGGATAAGAGCCAAAGGATATATCCGGATTTTGCGCCGCCAATTTCGCCAAAGGTTCGGCGATCTGCCCTTCCGAGCAAGCCATTCGCAGGGTTCTACTAATGAGTGGCGTGCCTCCGGTTAGGCTGGGCAGCAGGTTTGACACCATAATTTTAAAAATCATCGGCACACCGGCCATAACGTGGACATTTTGCAAACTAAACCCGGGGGCGGCGGAGATCGGGTTTTCGATCAATCTGGCACCCTGTGGAATTCGCGCCATACGCAGACGGGCGTCATTCAGCTCGGTGCCGACTTTGGCGTAGTGTTTTTTCAACAGCTCCAAGGCATCATCACGAATGCCGATGGGGGTTCCAAAGGCTGCGGCGACGGCATCGGCGGTAATGTCGTCATGGGTCGGGCCTATGCCACCAGATGTGAACACGTGGGTATGATTATTGGCAAGCCGTTGAACGGCCGCAATAATTGCGCCGGTATCATCCGGTATGACGCGTATTTCGCGCAGAATAATGCCGTGCCTATCCAGTTCACCAGCCAGGTAATGGCTGTTGGTATCTTGGGTGCGACCCGATAGAATTTCATCACCAATCACCAACATGGCCGCCGTCGGGTTCAGCATATCCGATTCCTTGTTACTGTCCTTTAGCTAATATAAGACTGAACGCATGCGCTTTCAAACCCCTCTGATTTCAGCAACCCTGATCCGTCGCTATAAACGGTTTTTGGCCGATGTTCGGCTGGAGAGCGGGCGCGAGGTGGTGGCCCATTGCCCCAATCCCGGCAGTATGACCGGTTTGCAAAAAACCGGGGCGCGGGTTTGGCTGGAGCCGAATAACGATCCAAAGAAAAAACTGGGCTACGGTTGGCGGCTGATTGAATACCCTGCCGGAAATCTGGTGGGTATTGATACTTCAATTCCAAACCGTGTGGTCCATGAGGCACTGAAGCTGGGCAAGATCAAAGAAGTGGTCGGCTATGATGAAATCAGGCCAGAGATGAAATACGGTGAAAACAGCCGGATTGATTTTTATCTAAGTCAGGCGGGTTTGCCGGATGTTTATCTCGAGGTGAAATCGGTGACCTTGCGACGCGATGCCGGTTGGGCCGAATTCCCCGATTGTGTAACCGCGCGTGGAACCAAGCATTTGAACGAGCTGCGAGCCATGGTTCAGCAGGGCCATCGGGCTGTGATGCTATATTTGTTGCAGCGTACCGATTGTGACAGGTTTCGTGTAGCTGAGGATCTGGATCCGGCCTATGGGGCGGCTTCTGCACAGGCGCGCGCGGCGGGGGTTGAGATGATTTGTTATGGCACCGATATTTCGCCACAAGGTGTTTTATTGGCAAGACCTGTGCCTATAAAATAGGCTTGAAGCCTCCGGCGGGGATATTTTTGGAACAATAATGAACGGATGCTGGAATTTCCTGATTGGCTGCCTTATCTAGGCGATAACAGCTAGGAGAAGTGCATTGACTGTAACCAAGGGACGCGTGACCAAAAACGGCATTCGAATATTTGAAACCAAAGATCATGCCGGTATGTTTGCGTCCGGAAAACTGGCTGCGGAAATTCTGGATGAATTGGTGCCGATGGTGGTGCCCGGTGTCAGCACCGGTGAGTTGGACAAATACATCACGGATCGGGTTGAGGCATCGGATGCAACCTCGGCGACGATTGGTTACAAGGGGTATAAGCACGCCAGCTGCATTTCAGTTAACCATGTGGTTTGCCACGGTATTCCGGGCGATAAAAAACTAAAGTCCGGCGATATTGTCAATGTGGATGTGACCGTAATTCTTGATGGCTGGTTTGGAGATACAAGCCGGATGTATGTTGCCGGCAAACTGGGGCGCAAGGCCGAGCGGCTTATTGAAGTCACCCATGATGCGCTGATGTTGGGGATCGAAGCGGTAAAGCCGGGCAATACTTTTGGCGATATTGGCCATGCGATACAGACATATGTCGAAGCCCAGCGCATGTCCGTGGTGCGCGACTTTTGCGGACATGGTTTAGGGCAGGTTTTTCATGCGCCGCCCAATGTGGTGCATTACGGACGTCCCGGAACTGGTCCTGTGTTGGAAGAAGGCATGTTTTTCACCATCGAGCCAATGGTTAATCTGGGGCGGCCCGAGACCAAAATTTTAGGCGATGACTGGACTGCGGTTACGCGCGATAAATCCCTGTCGGCGCAATTTGAGCATTCAATCGGGGTGACGGCAGATGGTTGTGATATTTTTACGCTGTCGCCAGCCGGGCTATTTCATCCGACTTATGGCTAGGGTTGTTTTCCCAGTATTGATATCCACGTATCGCCATATTTTCGCTGATCAAACAGTTGATAGCCGTCCGGCGCATGTTTCGGGCTGCTTTCTTCCCAGATAATTAGTGCATTTTTTGCCAACCAGTTATTGTCACAAGCAGCTGCAAGAGCCAGCTCGCCCAGTTCTTTGCCATAGGGCGGATCCAGAAACACCAGATTATGAGGCTTACCCTTGTTGGCAGGTAGGCGGGTCGCATTTGCGCGCAAAACTGTGCTGTCTGTCGACCGGCGGGTCAGGTTGATGTTTTCGCGGATCAATGATTGTGCCTTGCGGCCATCATCAATAAATGTGCAATTGTTTGCCCCGCGCGAAAGCGCCTCAAGCCCCAGCGCGCCAGTGCCGGCAAATAAATCCAGCACCTGCGCACCACTGATAGGGTTGCCGTAAGCACCGCCCATCAGCACGCTAAACAGGCTTTCGCGCACACGATCAGAAGTCGGCCGCAAATGGGCCACAACATCGCCCTTGCCAATGGTGGCAAGCTTTAGGCCGCGGTGTTGTCCGGCAATAATTCTCATGCCTTTAGCAGCGCCTTTAGGTCTGTTTCGGGGTTTTTGATTAAATCGGCGGCCGGTGATTTTCCAGCCTCGATCAACCGTTTGCCAATCATGTAGGCGCGCGGATCGTTCATGGCGTCAACGGCCAGCAAGGTGCCGCCTGCGTAATACCAATGTGATTGCGCGCCCGGCTTTTCACCCTTGCGGCGGACCACGCTGTCATAACCCGTGTTCAGGCCGGCGATTTGCAGTTTTACATCGTATTGATCCGACCAGAACCACGGTTTGGCCACGTAATCCTTAACTGCGCCCAACATGTTTTCGGCCACCACTTCGGCCTGCTCAATCGCGTTTGGTACGCTTTCCAGACGGATGCGGCTATCACGATATGGAAACGAGGCGCAATCGCCTGCGGACCAGATATTCGGGTCAGACGTGCGGCCCTGTGCATCGGTTTTTATACCGTTTTCAAGGGTTAGATTTGCCGCCTCGGCCAATACTGTAGCAGGTGCAATGCCGATACCTGTGATAACAAAATCAACCGGGATTATGGTGTCATTTGTAAGCTTTGCAGAATTTACGCTTTTGGTTCCAATCAGATGGTCAAGCCCGACTCCCTCAAGGATTTTCACGCCGTGGCTTGTGTGCAGATCGCGGAAATAATCCGAGGTTTCGGGGGCTGACACCCGCTGCAAAATACGATCGGCCATTTCAACCAAGGTTACGTTCAGACCCTGTTTTGCAGCAACGGCAGCGGCCTCCAGACCAATGTAGCCGCCCCCAACAATCAGGGCATTTCGACCCGCGGCAAATTCAGGCTGCATTGCGTCAATATCGGACAGGGTGCGCACCACATGCACCCCTTTCAAGGTGCCACCAATCGTGGCCGGTAAATGATGCGGAGTTGAACCAGTGGTCAGGGCAAGTTGGTCGTAGTTTAAAGCATCACCCCCGAAAGAGACGGTTTTTGCATTTGGATCAATAGCCTTAACTGTCGTGTTTAGGCGCAGGGTAATGTTCTGGTTTTGATAAAATTCCTCGGGGCGCAAAAATAAACGCTCGCGATCCATGGCACCCAAAAGATAGGCTTTGGATAATGGCGGGCGCTGGTAGGGCGGCACGGTTTCTTGGCCAATCAGGGTGATGTCACCTTGATAACCAAGGCCGCGCAATTTTGCAGTAAGCGATGCGCCAGCCTGTCCGGCGCCGATAACGATGATGTGGGGCATGGGGTTTTTCCGTTTTACCAATTTAGGCGGATCGTAACGTGGGCCAGTGCGCGAGGCAATTGCAGAGTTAAAGAGATTTTATGCGCGCCGCGCGGGGATATTTGGGGAACAATAATGGATGCTGGTCAAAATAGGCAGGTTTTGCGACATGCGTTGGCTGGCCGAGTGGGGATTTTCGGCTTTTATTGAATTTTCCGGCCGCAAAATATTATTTGATACCGGCTTTTCCGATGTTTACCGACATAACGCCAAACAAGCCGGGATTGATTTGGAAGATGTTGATTTTCTGGGACTGTCGCATTTTCATGATGATCATACCGGTGGC
>DOHJ01000073.1:0-389 GCA_003535335.1 Paracoccaceae bacterium
GTTCTGTCGCAAAGTTTTATGCTATTCCTGTCCTTGCTTGATTTTGCCATAAGTCGTTTCAAAAAGCTACAGGCAGGACACCCCAAGTATGAGTATTGATTTCAAAGGCAGCCACTATCCGAAAGACGTAATCTTGTACGCGGTGTTTTTCTATGTCCGCTAGGCCGTTTCCTACCGGGATCTGGAAGAGATTATGGCTGAGCGTGGCGTTCAGGTTGACCACGCGACGCTTAATCGGTGGGTTGTCAAATATTCGCCGGATATTGCCAAAGCCGCACAAGCCAGGAAGCAAGCGACAGCAGGATCCTGGCGAATGCCTTCTCGGGACATTGCGCTGCAATGGCCCTGACAGGTGAGAGACGAAACATACATCAAGGTCAAAGGCCCCC
>DOHJ01000073.1:798-2805 GCA_003535335.1 Paracoccaceae bacterium
CAACATTGGGCTTCAAGGCCTTTCATTCCGCCGCGGCCACGCTCGCTGGTATCGAAGTAGCTCACATGATCCGGAAGAAACAATTACAAACAAACCATACTTCACCATTCAAACAGTTCGCAAACTTGGCTGCCTAAACGTAGCAATCTCAGCATTACGCATGTCTAGGAAAACTTTGCGACAGAACCTAACCGTGTCCCAGCTTTTTTAGCCGTGCCGCGCGCAATTGGGCAAAATCGTCACCTGCGTGATGCGATGAACGGGTCAATGGCGAAGCCGACACCATCAAAAACCCTTTGGAATAGGCAATGCGTTTGTAGGCGTCAAATTCATCCGGATGCACAAAACGCGCCACGGCCTGATGTTTCGGCGTGGGCTGCATATATTGGCCCATGGTCAGAAAATCCACATCCGCCGAGCGCATGTCATCCATGACTTGGCGCACTTCTGCAATCTCTTCGCCCATGCCCACCATAATGCCGGTTTTGGTGAACATTTCGGGGTCGATTTCCTTAACCTTTTGCAACACACGTAAGGAAAAGAAATAACGCGAACCCGGGCAAATGCTGGGATAAAGCCGCGGTACGGTTTCTATATTGTGGTTGAAAACATCAGGTTTGGCGGCCACCACCTCTTCTAATGCGCTATCGGGACAACGCAGAAAATCAGGCGTTAAAACTTCGATCGTGGTTTTGGGGCTGCGGTGGCGGATGGCGCGGATGGTTTGGGCGAAATGCGCCGCACCGCCGTCTTTTAGATCATCGCGGTCCACAGATGTAATCACCACATGGTTCAGCGACAGTTTTTTAACCGCCATGGCAATGCGCCCCGGCTCGAACGCATCAAGTGCTTCGGGTTTACCGGTGGCAATGTTGCAGAAATTACAGGCTCGTGTGCACACATCGCCCATAATCATCATGGCCGCATGGCCCTGCGACCAGCATTCACCGGCATTCGGACAGCTGGCTTCCTCACAAACCGTGACCAGTTTGTTTTCGCGCATAATCCTGTGCGTGTCGCCGTATTCCTTGCCGCTTGGGGCTTTGACCCTAATCCAGCTTGGCTTTTTTGGCTGAGCATTGTCCGGCCTGCGCGCCTTTTCAGGATGACGCTGCGCCGGTATTTTGAGGTCTCGCATCAGATTTTCCCCTGACTTTCCCGCAATATACGCAATATTTGTCCAGATACTAGTGCGGTTTATGCAAAATTTTGTGAAATGTAACATGGGGATTATTGATATGAAAAAGATGACGGCCGAAGCATTCGGCACTTTTATACTGGTATTTTTCGGCTGCGGGTCAGCCGTTTTAATGGGCGATCAAATCGGAATGCTGGGTATTTCGCTGGCCTTTGGTCTGTCAATCGTCGCCGCGGCCTATTCAATCGGCGCGATTTCAGGCGCGCATCTAAATCCGGCTGTATCGTTGGGTATGGTGATGGCAGGGCGCATGCAGATGAAGGAATTTAAATTCTATGCGCTTGCCCAAATCATTGGTGCAACCATCGCCGCCTTGGTTATCCTGATCATCGCCCAAGGCAAAGCCGACTACACAATCGCCGGCAATGGCTTGGGTCAGAACGGTTTTGGTGCCGGATATCTGGGGGAATACGGCGTATTTTCTGCATTGGTGTTTGAAATTGTCGCCACATTTGTTTTTGTCACGGTGATCCTTGGGGCGACTGCTAAAAATGCGCCGGCAATGATGGCCGGTTTGGTCATCGGCCTGACCCTTGCAGCCATTCATATGGTCGGCATCAATGTCACGGGTGTTTCGGTAAATCCGGCCCGCTCCTTTGGTCCGGCCCTGTTTTCGGGCAGCCATTCTTTGGCACAACTTTGGTTGTTTATTGTTGCCCCGCTGGTCGGTGGTGCGTTGGCCGGCGTGGTCTACAAAATGGGTCTGATGCGATCCGAGGACGATATTGCCTGAAGCGAGAATTGGCTTCAAACCCAAACAGTACAAAAATCAAACCGGGCATCGCAAATCATGCCCGGTAATTTATTTT
>DOHJ01000073.1:3119-8660 GCA_003535335.1 Paracoccaceae bacterium
TAATTTATTTTAGCGCGGGCTTGCTGATAAACTTGTAAAACAGCTTTAAGTCGGTCAAAATACAATGATGGATTTACTTGTAAAGATTACCGCCAGTGTTTCGGCCAATGCAATCATCTGGTTTGCCCGTTTCATCACCGCCGTTCGGGGCACTTGGGTCAATATCACCCCGAGCCGTCGCAAACGGGTTTATTTTGCCAATCACACCAGCAATGGCGATTTTATCCTTCTGTGGACGGTGCTACCGGCGCATATTCGTAAAACCACCCGCCCTGTGGCTGCGGCCGATTACTGGATCACCTCGAAACTGAAAACCTTTATTGGGCGCCATGTGGTCAAGGCCGTGTTGATTGACAGAAATCCGAAAACCCGCACAGAAGACCCGATTGAAATGATTCTTGCGGCCCTTGATCAAGGATCGTCGTTAATCCTGTTTCCCGAAGGCCGCCGAAATATGACAAATGAAAAAATGCTGCCCTTTAAACCGGGACTGTTTCATCTGGCTGAAAACCGTCCCGAAGTCGAGCTGGTGCCCTGCTGGATTGAAAATCTGAACCGGGTATTGCCAAAGGGCGAGATTATCCCCATTCCATTTGCCTGCACAGTCAGATTTGGCGCACCGATGCATTTGCAAAAAGGCGAAGGTAAACAGGCATTTTTGGCACGGGCTGAACAACAGGTTCTGGCCCTTAGCCCGGCGAATGGAGGCAACGATGGATAGTTACCAAACCAATCTGTTCACCCTGTTTAGTGGTCTTGCGGCTGTTTTGATTATTGCCTCGCTGATCGGATTTGTGCTGGCGCGGCGGCAACCGGCCGATAGCGACAGCAACGTGATTGAAAACCTGAATGCGCGGATCAAGGCGTGGTGGGTAATGATCGCCGTTATCGGGCTTGCGTTTGTCTGGGGCCGTCACGGAGTGATTTTGCTGTTTGGCTATTTATCATTTGCCGGTTTGCGTGAATTTATCGCGCTGACGAATACAAAACGCGCGGACCATCTGGTTTTGGCGGCCGCCTTTTACATCGTGTTGCCATTGCAGTATTTTTTCATCTGGATCGACTGGTACGGCATGTTTTCGATCTTTATTCCGGTTTACGCCTATTTGCTGTTGCCGATTGTGGCAGTGCTGCGCGGCGAGGTTAAAAACTTCCTGATCCGGGTGGCCGAGGTGCAGTGGGCCTTGATGATCACGGTTTATTGCGTTTCCTACGTGCCTGCCCTGCTCAGTCTGGATATTGTGGGCTATGAGGGCCAGAACATCCTGCTAATCGCCTTTTTAGTGCTGGTGGTGCAATCCAGCGACGTGCTGCAATATGTCTGGGGCAAGCTGGTTGGCAAGGTCAAAATCGCACCGCGCCTGTCGCCGTCCAAAACCGTCGAGGGTTTTGCCGGCGGGGTGTTAAGCGCGACTTTGGTCGGGGCGTGTTTGTGGTGGATGACACCGTTTGGCTTTTTTCAGGCTGGATTACTAGCGCTGGTCATTTCGCTGATGGGCTTTTTCGGCGGACTGGTCATGTCAGCTATCAAGCGCGACCGCGGCATCAAGGATTGGGGCAATACCATTGCAGGCCACGGCGGCTTTATCGACCGGCTGGATTCAGTGATTTTTTCCGCGCCTATATTTTTTCATATCGTCCGGTTCTACTGGAGCGTTTAGGTGCAAAAATTTCTGCAAAGCAGCCTGACACATATATTATTTGCCTTTTGTGCCATGGGCGGCTGGGCCGTGTTTGCCAATTGGGCGCACCCGATGCCAAAACCGCTGCTTGCGGGGCTGTTGCAGGGGCTGATGTCGGCCATAATCACCTATTTTCTGAAACGTACCATTGAAACCCTACAGGCCAAATTTAGCCGAAAACCGGCCCTGTGGGCCCCGCCGCTAATTGCCTGTAGCGCTTCTTTATGTGTGCTGGCAGGGGTTCACATTCTGTCTGGCACGCCCGAGGTTTTCAAAACCATCACCCTGCCGTTTTCTGTCGCCACAAGCTATGCTACGCTTTACAATTATTTGATCTGGAAATCTAAAAGGTAACTAAAATGGCAAATGAAACTGATCGGCGTCCATTGGCCAGCCGCAACACTGGCTGGGCTAAAAAGATAACCCAGAGGCTGGCCCAAACATCCATCACACCGAACCAGATTTCAATCGCCAGCATGATTGCCGCGGCAATTGCGGGTTTGCTATTTTTTATGGGCGGGCAAACGGACGGTTTTCTTCGCGTTACCGGCCTGCTGGGGGCCGCGCTATTTTGCCAGCTACGCCTGATTTGCAATTTGCTGGATGGCATGGTTGCGGTTGAGGCCGGTAAAGGCTCATCAGATGGTGCGTTCTGGAATGAAATGCCGGACCGGGTGTCAGATGTATTGATACTGGCTGGAATTGGCTACGCAATTGGCGACCCGGCTCTTGGTTGGGCCACGGCATCGTTTGCGGTTATGACTGCATATGTGCGCGAACTTGGCCGCGCTTCGGGGCGCTTTGCCGATTTTTGTGGCCCGATGGCCAAGCCGCACCGGATGGCGACCGCAACATTTGGCGCGATTATTGCGGTATTTCTGCCAGATTACCCGATTTTGGAGATCACAATCTGGATAATCCTAACCGGCACAATAATAACCGTTTTCAGGCGCTCTGCCCGCTTGCTACAGTGGTTTAATAACCTCTGATATTTAAGGTTACTTGCTTCAAGGTTTACTATCGCGTTTAAGTTGCTTGCTTTACCAATTGGTAAAACTTAATACACAATTCACAAACCGCTATATACTATTGAGGTTGTGATGCGTAAGTTATTGGAAGTAGCGACAAAGCCACAATGATCTAATCTGGAATAGATGATGAATTTTCATAGCGCCAATTTTCTAATGCTTGTTATAGGCGATATTCGCATCTGGAAAAGCGCTGGCCGAACTCTGCCTGAAATTGAAAACACGCATTTTTGCGGATTTGATGATCTGAACTTAGAATTCTTAACGCAATTAAACCCTGATCTGATTTTATCATCCTTAATGTCGAGTGAATTTGATTTGATGGATCTGGTGAAACGCTTGGACGAGCTGGATTTTGTGGGGCGCGTGCGGATTTTAACGACACCATTACCTGATGTGGAAATCATACTAAGCGAGGTCCGGTTTGAACATCCCTGCATTGATATAGACCTGATAGAAATGCCGCCCAAATCAAAGCTGCGCGGCATTTAAAGCCTGTTTTCAAACGCGTCACTTTTCAGGGATCAAACCGCGCGGGCTAAATCGCAGCATCAGCAACAGGATTACACCCATGGTCAGCAAGCGCATGTGGGCAACACTTTCCAGAAGATGCTCTTTCAATGCCGATCCATCGGCCAAAGGAGAGGTAACAAGCTGCATGAACATGGCACCCGCCGGTTCAACCTGAACCCATAAAAACCAGATCAGGAAACCACCCAGAACAGCCCCCCAGTTATTGCCGGAACCACCCACAATCACCATCACCCAGATCAGGAATGTATAGCGCAGCGGCTGATACGAGCTGGGCACAAGTTGGCCATCAAGCGTGGCCATCATCGCACCTGCTATACCGCAAACGGCCGAACCAAGAATGAAGATATGCAAATGGCGCGCAGTTACGTTTTTACCCATGGCTTGGGCGGCAACTTCATTATCGCGAATGGCCCGCATCATCCGACCCCATGGCGAATTTAGCGCTTTTTGCGACAACCACAGCACGATCAGCAACACGATGGTAAACAGCAATGAATAGCCCAGCTTGACATAAAGCGTCGAGGCCATCACCGGATCCAAGCCAAGTGAAGCAGCCTTTTCCACAAAGCCGGCACTGTTTTGCAGATCGATTTCATAAGGCACAATCGGCGCAGGTCGTGGAATGCCAATAACATTTTTCACACCACGCGACAGCCAGTCCTCGTTTTTCAACACCGCAATGATAATTTCGGCAATCCCCAGCGTCGCAATCGCCAGATAATCCGAGCGCAAACCCAACGCGGTTTTACCAATCACCCACGCGGCCCCGGCAGCCAGAACACCACCCATAGGCCAAGCCAGCAAAACCGGCAGGTTCAGACCACCCAGATAGCCAGTCGAGGCCGGATTAACCGCTTCAATCGCTTCAACCGCTGGGTCAAGCAGCCAACGGTAAATCACAAAACCAGCAATTAGCAACATAACGGTGGCACTGCCGCGCGCCCGCCCCGCAGTCATCCGCGCCCGCATCAGGATGATGGCCAGCATGCATAACGCCCCCATCACCAGAGCCAACAAAACCCGAAATCCACCGGCCGAAACGGCTTCGGGCGTGGGTGGCATGCTGATCAGCACAGTTGCCAGACCACCCAGCGCGACAAAGCCCATTACGCCAATATTAAACAGTCCGGCAAAGCCCCATTGCAAGTTCACCCCCAACGACATAATGGCCGAAACCAGCCCCATATTCAGAATGATCAGCGCCGTATTCCAGCTTTGTAAAAAACCGGTCATCAGGATCAAAAATCCGACTGCGGCAAACAGGCCCACATTTCTCCAGTTAATGCTCATACCGATTTCCCCTTTAGCAACCCAGTGGGTTTGAACAGCAACACAATCACCAAAATGGCAAAGCTGACCGCGAATTTATAATCGGTCGACAGCAACTGAACCAGACTTGTCGGATCCAGACTGTCGGGCATCAGATAAGTCAGTACTTTTTTCCAAGCATAGGTGATGGTGACTTCGGAAAAGGCGATGACAAACCCGCCGACAATCGCCCCGACCGGATTGCCCAGACCGCCAACAATGGCGCTGGCAAAGATCGGCAACAGCAGCTGGAAATAGGTGAACGGTTTAAATGATTTATCCAGCCCGTAGAGCACACCGGCAATGGTGGCCAGTGCTGCCACGATCAGCCAAGTGTACGTCACCACCTTTTCAGGGTTGATGCCAGACAGCAGGGCCAGATCCTCATTATCAGAAAAAGCCCGCATAGATTTGCCTGTTCGGGTCCGGTTAAGGAACCAAAATAGCACAATTACAACAATTACGGCTGTAACGATTGTAATGCCTTGCGAGGTCTTGAACGCTAATCCTTCGTTAAGCCCGGACCATTCCTTAAAATCACGCGCCCTGATAATAAAACGTTCGCCATCGGCAAACCGCTGATCGCCCGGCCCGATAATAAAACGCACCAGCCCGTTCATGATAAACATCACACCCATCGAAACGATCACCAAAATAACCGGTGCTGCTTTTTGTTTGCGGTAAAACCTGTAAACCACGCGATCGGTAAACAGCAGCAACGCCGCCGCCCCCATAATGCCAAACGGCAGGGCCAGCAGGGCTGTTGGCAGCGGGCCCAGCGAAATGCCCCAGCCCTGAAACAGCCAGGTAAACAGGATCGTCACCATCGCGCCAAAGGCCATGGTGTCGCCGTGGGCAAAGTTGGAAAACCGTAAAATCCCGTAAATTAAAGTCACCCCCAGCGCGCCAAGTGCCAGCTGGCTACCGTAAGCAATGGCCGGGATCAGAACATAGTTTGAAAGCGCCACAATGGCGTTAAGAAATTCCAT
>DOHJ01000075.1:0-7792 GCA_003535335.1 Paracoccaceae bacterium
GGTGCCCAAGTCCCTATCGGGGCGGGTTTGGCATTTGCCGATAAATATCTGGGAAATGACAATGTGTCGTTTGCCTATTTCGGTGATGGTGCCGCAAATCAGGGGCAGGTTTACGAAACATTCAACATGGCGTCCTTGTGGAAATTGCCGGTGATTTTTGTGATTGAAAACAATCAATACGCCATGGGCACGTCTTTGCAACGTGCTTCCTCGACACCCGAATTATACACACGCGGTCAGGCTTTTGGCATCCCCGGAGAATCAGTTAACGGTATGGATGTGCTGGCGGTTAAGGCTGCTGGTGCCAAGGCGCTGGCCCACTGCCGGTCTGGTGAAGGGCCGTATATTCTGGAAATGGTCACGTACCGTTACCGTGGGCATTCAATGTCAGATCCGGCTAAATACCGGTCTCGCGAAGAGGTGCAAAAAGTGCGTGAAGAACGCGATGCAATTGAACATGTGCGCTCGCTTCTTTTGCAAGGGAATCACGCCACCGAAGATGATTTGAAAGCCATCGACAAAGACATAAAGGCCACAGTGAATGACGCGGCTGAATTTGCCAAAGAAAGCCCCGAGCCAGATTTGAGCGAGCTGTGGACAGACATCTACGCAGACGCGTAAGGCATTGATAAAACGGAGACAAATGTAATGGCCATCGAAATATTAATGCCCGCACTTTCCCCAACAATGGAGGAAGGAACGCTGGCAAAATGGTTGGTAAAGCAAGGCGATACGATTGAAAGCGGCATGATCATTGCCGAGATCGAAACCGACAAGGCAACAATGGAATTCGAGGCCGTTGATGAAGGGGTTATGGGTGAAATTCTGGTGGCTGAGGGCACAAAATCTGTTCCTGTAAACAGCCCGATCGCTGTGTTGTTGGAAGAAGGTGACGATGCCGATACCTTACCCCAAGCGAGCCAACCCAGCCCCGAACCCGCTGCAAAAATTCAGGGGACAGCGCCAGCACCTGCTGCCCCGGTCGCGGCGAACATCCCGCCAGATTCGGAAATCCCCGAAGGCACTGAAATGAAACCGACCACCGTTCGCGAAGCCTTGCGCGACGCAATGTCCGAAGAAATGCGCCGCGATGAAACGGTTTATCTGATGGGTGAAGAAGTGGCGCAATATCAGGGCGCGTATAAAATAAGCCAAGGTATGCTGGATGAATTTGGTGAAAAACGTGTGATCGACACTCCGATAACCGAACATGGTTTTACCGGAGTTGCGGTTGGCTCGGCTTTTGGCGGGCTGAAACCTATTGTTGAATTTATGACATTTAATTTTGCCGTTCAGGCGCTGGACCAGATCATCAATTCCGCCGCCAAAACACTATATATGTCCGGCGGTCAGATGGGTGCCCAAATGGTGTTTCGCGGTGCCAACGGTGCTGCGGCCCGCGTTGGTGCCCAGCATTCTCAGGATTATGCCACATGGTATGCCCAAATTCCCGGCCTAAAGGTTGCCATGCCTTATTCAGCGGCTGATGCCAAAGGCCTGTTGAAATCGGCCATTCGTGATCCAAATCCGGTTATTTTTCTGGAAAATGAAATATTATACGGCCAAAGTTTTGATGTTCCGGTGATGGATGATTTCACCATTCCGTTTGGTGTTGCCAAAATTTGGCGCGAAGGCTCTGATGTGACAATCGTTAGCTTTGGTATTGGGATGAAATATGCGCTGGAGGCCGCCGAGAAGTTGGCAGAGGATGGCATTTCGGCTGAAGTGATTGATTTGCGCACCCTGCGCCCAATGGATACGGCAACCGTGATCCGCTCGGTCATGAAAACCAACCGTTGTGTCACAGTCGAGGAAGGTTGGCCGGTCGGCTCAATCGGCGGTCATATTTCTTCGGTGATCATGCAAGAGGCCTTTGATTATCTGGATGCGCCGGTCATTAATTGCACCGGCAAAGATGTGCCGATGCCATATGCTGCCAATCTGGAAAAACTTGCACTGGTTACAACCGACGAGGTTATCAAAGCCGTGCACAAAGTTACTTATCGTTAAGGGAGCCATTAAATGCCCATAGAAATCCTGATGCCCGCCCTGTCCCCGACCATGGAAGAAGGCACATTGGCCAAATGGCTGGTTAAAGAAGGCGATAGCGTAGCCTCTGGCGATCTGATTGCCGAAATTGAAACCGACAAAGCAACCATGGAGTTTGAAGCCGTTGATGAAGGCATCATCGGCAAACTTATGGTTGCAGATGGTGCCGAATCCGTAAAGGTCAACACAGTGATTGCTGTTTTATTGGAAGATGGGGAAAGTGATGCAGATATTGCTGATGCTTCCACTCCCAAACCTGTTGAACCCTCTGTACCTATTACAGAAACCGTAGAAATAGTTACGCCTGCAAACGTGCCGGCTCCGGCACAGACAGCTACAACTGCAAACCGTATTTTTGCATCTCCCCTTGCTCGCCGGATAGCGGCTAACAATGGTGTAGATCTTGCGCAAATAAGCGGAACCGGACCACACGGCCGAATAGTTAAAGCTGATGTCGAGGGCAAAACCGCCAGCCCGATAGCCAAATCAACTACACCGGCACCTATGGCAACCGGCCCGTCAAGCGATACGATCTCGAAAATATATGCAGATCGCGAATATGATGTAATCGAGCTGAACGGAATGCGAAAAACCATCGCCGCCCGTTTGACCGAAGCCAAACAAACCATCCCGCATTTTTATCTGCGCCGCGATATTCAAATTGATAATTTGCTGGCCGGTCGTGCCCATATTAACAAAAGCCTTGAAAGTCGCGGGCTGAAACTTTCGGTGAATGATTTTATTATCAAAGCTTGCGCCATGGCCTTGCAATCAGTTCCGGCGGCCAATGCGATTTGGGCAAATGACCGTTTATTCCAGTTAAAACCATCCGATGTGGCCGTTGCGGTTTCTGTCGATGATGGCTTGTTTACGCCTGTTATCAAAGATGCCGAAACCAAAACCCTGTCCCGGCTTTCGGTCGAGATGAAAGACCTTGCCAGCCGCGCCAGATCCGGCAAGCTGGCCCCAAGCGAATATTTGGGGGGCAGTTTTGCTATTTCCAACCTTGGGATGTTCGGCATTGATAATTTTGACGCCGTGATTAACCCTCCCCACGGGGCAATTCTTGCGGTTGGTGCCGGCAAGAAAAAACCTGTTGTCGGCAATGACGGTCAGCTGTCTGTAGCAACGGTGATGAGTGTTACACTTTCGGTGGATCACCGCGCAATTGATGGCGCATTAGCAGCGTTATTGTTGAATGCCATTGTGGAAAATCTTGAAAACCCGGTTTCCATGCTTGCATAAATCAAACATCTCGGGCGTAATAGTTTGATATCAACCGCCGGATATTTACAGATATCGAACAATCAGTTGTGAACCATTCAGCTATGAATATCCAATGACTGGTCCATCTTGACAGACGGTTGGTCACAACCGGAATCCCCAACAATTTTCGCAGGGACACCGGCCACAGTTTTACGGGCAGGGACATCATGCAAAACAACAGAACCCGCCGCAATTCTCGAACAATCTCCAATTTCGATATTGCCCAAAACCTTGGCACCCGCCCCGATCAAAACACCGTTGCCAATTTTCGGATGCCGGTCCCCGTCTTCATTTCCGGTCCCGCCCAGTGTCACAGAATGCAACATCGAGACATTGTCACCAATTACCGCGGTTTCACCAATCACCAATGAATGCCCATGGTCAATCATCAACCCCTTGCCAATTCTGGCTGCCGGGTGAATATCAATGCCGAATATCTCGGAAATTCGCATCTGGAAAAACAACGCCATATCGTGACGCCCACTGATCCACAGCCAATGGCTAATGCGATAGGCCTGAATTGCCTGAAACCCTTTGAAGTTCAGCAAAGGCTCCACCAATCTCTGACATGCCGGATCACGTTCAACAAAGGCCACTAGATCAGCGCGGGCGATCATGTTCAGCTCTGGATCGCAAGCATAGGCAGAATCCGAAATTTCCCGTAATATTTGCTCGGACATCTCGACCGAGGCCAGTTTTAGCGATATCCGGTACGCCAGCGCGCGCTCCAATGTCGGGTGGTGTAGCACCGATGAATGTACCAGCCCACCTAACAACGGTTCATTGTCAATGATCTCATTGGCCTCTTTGCAAATTCGCTGCCAAACCGGATCAACCTTGGCTATTTTTTTGCGCGGCATTGTCATCGGAATTTCCCATTTCACTAAATTGATCCCTTACAAATAAGAAATACCCCGATAAAAGGGAAGCCTAAATGGTCAATATCGTCTGATTGTGACACAACTGAATTGGCTTTGCCGGGGTTTTCCTGTTTATTATACGATCTGTGTCAGCCATTTGGTCGGTTTAATGCAGCGCGTTCGGCCTGCCAGTGCAGTAATGTTTGCAAGGCGTCAATCAGGCAGTTGCAATAATCAGGATCATCCAAAAACCGCTCGGGCAACATCTTGTGCCTTGATGCCACAGCCATCAAACACCCGTTGCCCCAAATCGGATGCCCCCGTTTTAAACGCTTGCGAAAAACATCTGCCACTGCGGCCTGTTCAAGCATCTCGCGCATTTTTGCACGCCGTTTTTCCACCGGTAACGTCAATAAAACCCGCGCTGCAGCCACCACATCGGCATGTAAAACCGGACGCATAACCTAGCCGATCTCGATCTGTTCAAAAACTCCGTGACCAAAGCTGTCTGAAATCTGTGCAACCGCAATCTGGAACGGGGCTGTCACACCATCGCTGCTCTGATTTGCCGCAGAATATGTCCATTGCGTTGTTGTCAGAGTCATTTCGCGCACCACAGTAACCCCATCCATTATGCGCAACACATAGCGCTCACTGGCTTCGCCCAGCGGAACCTCAACCGATTCCCAACTATCACCATCAATTCGTGTGCGCCTGATCCAGCTTATGCCAATATCCGAACCCGGATCGCCATCTGTGCGCAAATGGCACGGTGCATAGGGTCGCAACCCGATCCCCTGAAACGCCTGTTGTTGATGCACATAGGACGGATCGTCATAACCTCGCGCCGCCGGTCCAATCCGGTAATGGCGTGACAAACCGCGTTCGCTGCTGGCCAACTCGATTTGTTCCGGCACCCCGTTCAACAACACAAACTGGCTACCTATTGGCCAATCCGCTGGCATTATCCCGTCTGATCCTGCTTGACCACGCAGCCGCAGGGTCAAATCATAGGTGTCTTCTTCTACCAATGTGGCATCGGCAAACTGGAACAATTCCCAATTATCCGAAGACCCGTCCCCAATTGCCGCCAGATTTGCCCCGTTCAGCAGATCTTCCCAAGCGACCGACTCCAAAGTGCCACCATAAACCTTGACCCGCAAAGCAGGGCCGCGATCCTTCAACCCCGGCCTAGCTGCAAATAGCGGCGTTTCGGTTTGGCCAATCACCGACGAAATCTCAAGCAACCGGTTCAAGCCATAGCCCTGATCTGTGGAGGAACTGTAAACAGCGACCGTTCCGGGCCACGGCGTTGCAGTCACAGCCACGTGCGGCGCATGTTCCACTTCGTCGCCGCGCATTAATGGCAGGTCCAGAAATAGTGGATAGGTTGGCACCGCAGGTGTGAACGAGCGCACGATTGCATCTTCTTCAACCGCATCACCGGGCTGATAAACCCCCTCCTCCACCCGCACAGCCTCAATCATTTGCGCGCCAGATTGCTCGACATTATCCAGCCGGTAAAGCGCGTCACCATCCTCGGTCGAAAGCCGCACCACATCGCCGGCCCCAAGCGATAGCTCCGAAATCGGCAAGGCAAATTTCGCCCCGTCCCGGGCAATGCGCGATTCTGCCAACCAGCGCTCTACAATTGCACGGCCCTCGGATGCCGTCAGCGAAATTGGCAACTCGGATTGAGAAACCGAATAGGTGGATTCATCGGGGAAAATCGCCTCTGTTGCCCGAACCTCGAAATCACCGGATGCGTCGACATAATTCAGCCGAATACGCCCGGATACTTCGGCAACGGGGGCGCGCGTGGTTTCAATCAACCCGTCCGCTTCTGCCACCATGGCCAGCTTTTCTTCTGCAATAGTTGCAGTTTCACGCCCGTCGCGGTTTTTGAAAACCAACATGCCTTCGCGCTCGACCGCATCAAAGCCATAGGCCAGCATCAACGGCTGCAAGGCGGCCCGCGCCCCATCGATATCCCCAACGCTATAGCCGCGCACGTAACCAAACAACTGCGACACATCGTAATATGTCACACCGGAACGCTCACAAATTTCGGCGACAACCGAAGCCAGCGAACGCGCCGCTGTGCGACCGTTCAACCAATGACCCCGTGCATAATTCTTGCCATCGCTCCATAAACTTTGCCGATTGGGGAAATACGGATAGGGTCGCGCATCCCAAGCCCAGACATAGGCACGGGACATATCCAGCATCTGCACGCCGGTATCTTCCCAAACCGGATTGTTTTGCGGATCCGCCCAAAACTGATGCAATGCCCGCAGATATTGCGCCTGAATCAATTCATCGCGCCGCCCGTTTGAATAACGCGGCAGGCTGGATTCTGATGATTTGGGGTCAATAAACTTGTTTGGCTGGTTGGTGCCTTTGTCAATCGCGGCACAACCGATTTCGGTAAACCAGACCGGTTTTGATCCGGCCTCCCATGCGGTTGGTGTGCTTTGGCGCACCCCGCCGATGCGTTCGTGGTGGCTGCTTGACCACCAGCTTTTGATGTCTTTATAGCGGTAGATCCACGGCTCGCCATGTTCACCATCGGTGATTGGTGTGCGAATTTGCGCGGCTCGTGCCTCGGGTGAATGATAATACCAATCATACCCTTCACCGCCCATAATATTGGATTTTAGATAATCCAGATTGTAAATTGAACCAGCATCCGCATCCTGATGATCGTGACCATCACGCCAGTCCGACAGCGGCATATAGTTGTCAATACCGATGAAATCAATGTTGTCATCGGCCCAAAGCGCATCCAGATGAAACAGCCGGTCCCCACTGCCATCTTGCGGTTGATAGCCGAAATATTCGCTCCAGTCCGCCGCATATGAAATTTTGGTATCCGGCCCCAAAATACTACGCACATCCGCCGCCAATATGCGCAAGGCTTCGACCACAGGAAAACTGCCACCGGCCCCCCTGATCTGGGTCAGACCGCGCAATTCCGAGCCGATCAAAAATGACTGAACTCCGCCGGCGGCCACACACAAATGCGCATAATGCAAAATAAAGCGCCTGTATGACCACTCGGCAGACCCGGAATAGGTCACACCATTTGCGCCTGCACTAAAATCGGCCACAGCAGCGGTTCCAAAAAAATCGGCCACTTCGGC
Source organism: Paracoccaceae bacterium (assembly GCA_003535335.1). Taxonomy (GTDB): domain Bacteria; phylum Pseudomonadota; class Alphaproteobacteria; order Rhodobacterales; family Rhodobacteraceae; genus Profundibacter. Next base: position 7,319 of record DOHJ01000075.1, read on the forward strand.
ATCAACCGCGGCAGTGCCATCAGGTGATCCCGCCTGACCAGGGGCAAGCGACAGCGTTATGCGCCCGCGCCAAGGCAACACAGGTTGGCCCTCTTCGCCGCTATAGGGGTTGATTTTGCTGTTACCTTCCAATTGCTCCATCAGGATAAACGGATAAAACATCACGACTTTTCCCGCCGCATTCAGGTGCTGGATCGCCTCGATCACCGATTGATCTGTTGGTGTTCCACCATAAACCGAACGCCCGTCAACTTGGGGAATTTCCGCAGCGCCAGCACGGTTTAGCCCCGAAACGCTCCAAGGCATTCCCGTACCGTCATCACCGGTTTGCTCGACCTTTGGCTGGATATCACATTGCGCACAACGCAGATCATCGCCAAGCCATGACACAATCAGCGAAACAGCCCCGCAATTGGGCAGCTCTTCATCCAGTGCCTCGATCGACGTGGCAAAATCGGTCTTGCCCGATGGTGT
>DOHJ01000075.1:8192-22777 GCA_003535335.1 Paracoccaceae bacterium
TATTCCCCGGTACCGGGGATCAGGGCAACAGCCTGCACAGATTGGGCAATGTCGCCCTCGGACGGATCCTGGGCCGGCCTTAGCACTTCAAAGGTGAATTGCGGAACGCGGTTGCCAAATTTTTCCAAGGGCAAATCTTCAAACACCACATAGGCAATGCCGCGAAAGGCAGGCGTCATGCCCACCCCTTCGACCGCCTCGATTTTAGGGTCGGGCAACTGATCTTCAGAGCCGGGATAAACCCGCATATTAAGCTCGTCTCGGGGCAATTCCGCCCCATCGGCCCAAACCCTGCCAACCCGTGAAATCACCCCTTCACACAAGGCAATCGCCACCGAAATACTATAACTATAGGCTCTGGTCTTCGGCTTTGGAGGCGCGCCTTTGCCGCCGCCCGACGACGTTACAGTTTCTTCAAATTTCGAGGCCCAGATTACCTGTCCGCCCACCCGCATACGCCCGTAAACTTGCGCAACCGGCGCCCCCTCGGACGCCCCCATCAGCCGAAACCGGTCCACTTTTCCGGTTTCAATCGCGGCCGAGCCTGCGCCCATGATCCGCTGATCAATCACCCGGCCCAAAGTGGCCCCGACCGCCCGGCCGATAATCGCGCTGGACAAGCCTAAAACCGAGCCGCCAATCGAGGCCCCCGCAGCAAAGCCGATCGAAGATAAAACAATGGTCGCCATCAGGACCCCTCCTTTAGGGAAAACAAAAGCGCGCCACAATGCGGCGCTGCCACGGTGCACTCAGGGGGCTTTCAACCACCCCGTGCCCCGTATAGGCGTGAATAAAAGTTGGCTCGTCACCAATGCGTCCGGCAATGCCCAGATGTTTGGCCACCCCGCCGGCCCGCATGCGAAACAGCAGCAAATCACCGCTTTTCTTGGCGTGCTGCACCTTCAAATGACGCAAGGCCGCGCGCCACAGCCGCTCCTCGCCTTGGGGTTCGGACCAGTCCGGCGTGTAGGCGGGCACGTTTTCGGGTTCAGCACCGTAAATTTCGCGCCAAACCCCGCGCAACAGGCCCAGACAATCGGCCCCTGCCCCCTTGGCCGAGGCCTGATGCCGATACGGCGTGCCAATCCAGTCGCGGGCCAGTTCAACCACCCGCTGGCTCATTGGTTCAGGCTCCCGCCATCGTTGACACCGCCGCGTTTTGGCACCGACATCAGCCAGTCTTCGCCCGGAATAAACGGAAACCCACGGTAATTTATATAGTTGTGGAATTTTAATCGGCTGGTCTCGGGACGTTGGTCATAACCGGCAGAAATCCGCAGCATGTCACCGGTTTTTATCGGCGCACGGATGCTTTCCCACAGCTCGATCTCGCGGCCCTCATTAGACAAACGGTCATTTTTGACAACCCCGACCAACCCTTGCGCCGCACCGCTCAACACCTCGAATTTCCCACGTTCAAACCAGCGCGGCTCAAAACCGGCCAGATCGGCAAACCGGAAAATCCGCGCGTCTTCAACCTCTTCAACCGCGATTTGCGCCCTGTATCCCGGAACATCCAGATCAAAGCCAAAGCTGCCATCCTCCAGAACCGAGGTATCCTGACGCTGGTAAACCCGCCCCTGCGGCTGGTTCAATGCTTCGCTCAGCCCGCGCAATTCGGCCTGAAAGGCACCGCCACTGCGCTGCAATTCACCGATTGTACCACGAAATTGCAAAACCCGCTGATCCAGATCCGCCCAGTTCACCAACCAGGCCTTCACCACAGCCCCGTCAAAACGCCCCGCCGCGATATCGGCTTCGGTGATGGAAGCGTCCGACAATGCTCCTAACGCCTCGGAATTATCCACCGCCAGACCGCTGGTTTGTTGCAGGGCCTTGGCGGTCATGCCGGTATCGGCCTTAAAAACCATGCCCTCAAATTCCAGCGCGCCGTCGTGATCGGTAAACCCGTAAGATGCCCCATCACAGCGCACCAGGCTCCAACAGCGGCAAACCGTGGTGATTCCGCTGCGCAAATGTGCTTCAAATTCCGCAGATAATCCCATCAGACACGTACCTCCACCACTGGCACATTAGGCGCATCACCGGCCTGAAAACTGGCAACCGAGGTCTGCACCCGATCCGTATCAAAACGCACGGGAACATCAAATTCATAGCCTGCAGTGACTTCAACACCTTCATCCGGCGGATGATCAAACGTGATCATTCCCGTCGCTGTATCCACCTCGAAATGAATGCTCTCTTGTTGCAAATCACCCTGAATACCAATGCTCACAGAACCGGCAACCGGTTTGGTCAGGGGGCGCACATAAGACGACTCGCCCGAACTATAGGTTTTGCTTAAAGGCCAGCTCGCCGTTAACCCGTCACCGATTGCAATCACCTGATCCTCAAAATGCGGATCATTTGATGGCTTGCCTGACTTGAAATCCGACCAATCCTTCCAGCGAAACCCGTATAACTGACCCTGACGCGCCTCGAAAAAAGCGATCAGTTTTTCCACATCGTCCAGTGAACGCATGCCCAAACCGGCATCATAACGCCGCCTTGAGTGGGCCCATGGCGTGTTGCGTTCCTCAAACCCGTTGGCCAAAGTCACGACCTCGGTGCGCCGCTCAGGCCCGCCAACCGATCCAAAGCTTAAACTGGCCGGAAATCTTACCTCGTGAAAACCCATGACATTTCCCTCCTAACGGTTACGTTGGCCGCGCGCCAAAGCGCGTGAAACCTGTGCTGCAATTTGTCCCTGGCTGCGCCTGAAACCCTCGACATCCGGGGTGTTGATATTCATGGTGACATTCACCGGATTTGCGCCGCCATTCATCTCGACCCCCAAACGTCCGTTAATGCCTCGCCGCAAAGGCATGATGGCTTCAGGTCCGGCCTCGCCCATCAAACCGGTGCCGCCACGCATCGGAAATGTGGTCGGCCCGCTGACAATGCCGCCATTGGCAAATGGCATCACCCGACCTTGGGAAAAGCTTGCGCCATCGGCGAACATGGAACCGCCGCCAAAAGCACCGCTAATGCTGTTGGCAATCATACCGCCAAAATGTTTGGTCACCGGCCCGATTGCCGCATTATAGGTGGCATTGATCATGGATTGCGCCAGCTTGGTCAGGGCTTCTGACAGTTTTAAACCGTCAAAAACCAACCCGTCAAAGGCAGATTTCAATCCGCGGCTAATGCCTTTTGACAAAACATTCACCTCACGGTTTGTTGTCGTCAGGCTGTCGCGCATGCGGGCCAGCTCGCCATCAAAGGCCGCGGTCATGGCCGCCGCACTGCCCATCGTGGTTTCAAGCGCTGAAACCTGATCGTCAAAACCATCCAGCCCGTCCACATCTTTTGTCATGTCTCGTTCTCCATTTTATCGGGATAAACCTTGGCCAGTTCCTCAAGACGCGCCCGTCCCATCGGTGCATCGGACGCGCCCTCGCCCAACATCAACAACAATTCAGCCGGCGTCAGTTGCCAGAATTGGGCAGGTTGCAAGCCAAGGCCGCAAAACCCCGCCCGCATCAGGTCAGGCCAATCAAAGCCGCTCATTTTTCAGCAACATCAGGCAAGGCAAAGGCCCGCGCCAGCAATTCGGCCGCAACGCGTGCGGCTTCTACCGGACCGCCGGCAATTTCAACCGCCAGCAAATCCTGTGCGCTGCCCTGCCAGCCGCCGCCACGCAAACCGGCAACAATCAGCGCCAGAACATCGCGGGTGCTGAAATTTCCGGATTCGAAACGCTCGACCAACCCGACAAGCGTGCCTGTTTCCAAGACCGCTTCCAGTTCGGCCAACGCCCCCAGCGTCAATTTGCAAGCGTGCTGAACCCCGTCCAGAGTTAGCGCCACCTCTCCCCTCCACGCGTTCACCATCAGGCGGCCGTGAATGTCAGCGCACCGGCCGATGCCATACTCAGCTCATAGGTGGCCTCGCCATTATGACTGCCGGCATATTCGATCGAAGTCATCTGGAATGCGCCTTCAATAATGCCGAAATCCGGGATAATCACTTGAAAATCCGGCGTTTCACCATCAAAGAAAATCTGGCGCGCGCGCTCGTCGGTGCCTGCGTCTTTAAAAACACCCGAACCGGAAATCGCGGCCGATTTCACCCCGGCCCCGCCCAGCAATTCACGCCAGCCGCCTGCACTTTCCAGACTGGTCACATCGACAGCCTCGGCGTTAAAACTGATCCGCGTGGCGCGCAGACCAACAATGGTTTCGAACAGACCGCCGCCGGTCATATCCAGTTTAATCAATAGATCCTTGCCGTTTTGGGCACCCATAGCATTCACTCCAATTTTAAGAAAATTATCCAGTTCACCAACCGCAAAATGCGGTTAGCTGTCTTCAACCCGCACTGAGAACCGCAAATCAATCCGCCGCGTTTCACCAGTGCCAACGCGCCTCGCCGTAGCCCGGTCAAAGTTGATGTAACAAAGCGCGCCGCGCGTTAACGTCAGCGTGGCCCCCTGCAAAGCATCACTCACCGCGGCCCCAACCAATTTGGCCGTGTTAAATCCGGCCGCTTCACTAATCACGCTAATCGTAATCAAATGTAGCGCGCCATAGCCGGTTTTATCGGACCGGTCCCGCACATCTTCGGGGCCTAAACTGATATATGTATCGGGCAAACTTCCCGAAGGCGCATTGTCATAAATCGCACTGCCAACCAGCCCGCTTATGACCACATCTGCCTGCAAATGTGTATAAATCGCCGATTGCAAAGCCGCCGCAACACCGTAACTCATGATGCTTCCTCCTCGATTGCAAAGCAGGTCAGATAATGTGCCTGCGGATCGCGCTCTGTGACTGCTTTGATTAAAAACAGGCGGCTCCCATCGCGAAATCTCTGGTCCGGCTTTGGGCGTGACTCGGCCCCAACCGGGGCGCCGCGCACCGTAATCCGGTATGGCACGCTGGAAACCGTAATGAATTCGCCGGCTTTTTCACTGCCTGATCCGGCCGTGATTTCAGCCCACAGCGTGCCCAAAGCCACCCAGTTTTCGCCAAACCCGCCCGATCCATCCGGCGTTTGCACCGCATGTTCCAGCACCAGTTTTCGGTTTAACAAAGGCGCTTTCATGATGAGGCCCCGCCCAAAATACGAACTGTTCTGTAACGCTCGATCAGACTGCTCACACCATATGGCATCACCGCATCCCCAGACCCGGACACATCGCGGTTTTCATAAAAATGCGCCGCCAGCATCAGCACGGCATGGGCAATATCAGCCGGCAAATCACCCCATGTGGCAGCAAATCCCGCCTCGAAAATCACTTCGGCACTGCCCCCGATCGGAATGGTTGCCAAACTGCCCCCCACAGCGGTCAGGCGCGGCCGATGATCATCTTTTTGCAAGGCATAACGCCCCGCATCAATCAGCGTCACAGCACCGGCCCGATCCAGCATGCGAAAGGCGCTGATCAAACTGACCGGAGCCACTGGAAACGCCTGTTGGTGCAATGAGCGCCACGACGTCAGCGACCACATAAATTCGCGCTCGATCAAAATCTTGCCGGTGCGCGCCTCGATCGACGCCATGGCACTGCGTAAATAGCTTTCCAGCACGCCATCCTGCACCGCGTCATCGGCAAACCCCGTGCCCATGCGCAAGTGGTCCTTGAATTCAGAAATTGGCAGCGCCAGGGTTGGCACTGTGGTCTGCTCGACTAACATCATGGAATATCTCCGAAAATTTGTATTTTATCCGCCAAAAGACGGGCGTGCGTCATCCGTATTGCTCGAAACGGAAAGGGAGCAGCTAGACAACACGAAACATCGGCACGCCCAAGACCAGCCCTAAACCAAAGGCTGGCCTATCCCGTAAGCCCTTAGGCCACCGAGAATTTCAGCAACTTGATGGCTGCAAAATCGCTCACGTCGCCGCCAACACGTTTAGTGGCATAAAACAGCACATGCGGTTTGGCGCTGAACGGGTCACGCAGAACCCGCAGATCAGGGCGTTCGGCAATGGTGTAACCGGATGCAAAATCACCAAAGGCAATCGCGGTGGCGTCTGAGCCGATGTCAGGCATATCTTCGGCAATCAGCACCGGATAGCCCATCAGGCGGGCAGGCTCACCTGCGGCCAAACCATCAGACCAAAGGAAACGGCCATCGGCATCTTTCATTTTACGAACCGCACCGGCGGTTTTTGAATTCATGATAAATGTCGCACCCGCACGGTATTGGGCACCCAGCGCATAAACCAGATCAATGATTGAATCTGCCGGGTTTGTGCCGTCAAAATCACCATCTACACCGGTGGCAATATAGCCCAGATTATTCCAAACCCAGCTGTCATTGGCCACAGCTGTGTGGTTCAAAAAACCACGCGGTTTATCGCTGCCGTCACCCGAGACAAACGCAGCCGCTTCGGCCCGCGAGAATTTATCGGCGATCCGGCCAGCCAGCCAGCTTTCGATGTCAAAAGCACTGTCGTCCAGCAAACGCTGGCTGGCTTTTGGCAGGGCAGACAGCTCATGCAGCGCAATCGAAATGCGATCAATGTTCGGCGTGCCGGTTTCAGCCGTTGCAGTGGTTTCATCGGCCCAACCTGCACCAACATCGGTGTGATCAATCAGCACATCATAAGACGTTGCCTCGACATTCACCACATTGGCGATTGAACGCAAAGACGCGGTGGAATTCAGTACGCTTTGAATGGTTTCGGCAGTTTGCGGATCCACCAGATAACCACCATCGGCCGAAACAGCCGTCGACATGGCTTTGCCTTCCAGAACGATGCCGCGCAGCGCGTCATCATCGCCCGAACGCAAATAGGCGTTAAACGCTTTTTGGTGTGGTGCTTCGGTTTGGGCCGCCGCAGAAAGTACGGGGCGCTTATGGGTCATTGTCTTGCTGTTCAGCATGGTCAATCGCTCTTCTTGTTGTTGCAGTTTTGTATTAATATTGGCCTGAAACGCATTCAGATCATTCATAAAACCGGCCATCGCGGTCTTCACCTCGGCAGCCGGAGACAGGTCCGTTGGCACAGGTCCAACGTCCCGAGCCTTGCGGTCGGTTTTACTCATTATTGTTCCTATCGTTTTAGCAATTTGCATTGAAATGAAACAAAATTCCCCCTTAGACTGGGCGGGTTTTGCTGCTCTAGTTTATCAAATGCAAACCGCTATTGAGGTTAGATCGCTGGCTCAGTCGCGGGCCAGCATACGGCGGGCATCATTAATCATCCCCGCCAGATCACGCAGATCAGATGCATCAGGGTTTTCGCCCTTTGCCCCGACCCGCGCTTCCGGCAGCATCGGAAAAGTGACCAAAGACACCTCCCAAAGCTCCAGTTCAGCCAAGAGCCGCTGGCCCTTGCCATTCTTATGTGCCTTTTTGGTGCGATAGCCGATCGACAAACCGTCAATTGCGCCAGCTTCAATCAGGGCCGCAGCTTCGCGCCCCTTAACCACATCCAGCAGCAAACGGCCCTTGACATAAAGCCCCTTGCTGTCCTCAACTACCTCATCCCAAATGCCGATCGGCTGGGTCGGGTCATGCTGCCACAGCATTTTCACGCCACGCCCCAGTTTGGCCAGACGGGCCAATGATGTACCATAAGCTCCGGCCTCGACCACATCACCACCTTGATCGCATTTGCCGAAATAACTGGCATATCCCTCGATACATGTGCCATCGGTTACGCGCACACCACTATCGGCCCGGCAGAACTTTCGCTCTAAACCGGTCTCATAATCCATTGTAATCATTTCATTTCCTTACTTGGGCGCTGCTTCAATCAGCGAAATAACACCTTGGGCCAGCACCACGCCAACCACGCCGTAAACCGCCAGCCACAGGCGGCGTTCCAGACGTTCAATCATGGCTTCAATCCGCACCAGCCGATCTGCCAAGGCTTCAAATTGCAATTTACTGACCTTTTCGTTGGCCTCTATGCGCGCGTTGGCGGCATCAAAACTGTCGTAAAGATAGCGCGAGCCACCGCTCTGGTTTCGATTATCCGTCATTCATCCTCCGCCAGTTTTGGCAGGCCCAGCAGGCTGCGTTTTTCCGCATCGGTTAAAAATGCCGCCTGACTTACCCGCTTCCACTGGTTGTCACGCTCAACGGACAGGGCTGAAACCTGATCCAGATCCGGTTTCAGCTCAACCAAATCGGTGCCAAAACCTGTCAACCAATCCGAAACCGAAGCCGCGACCCGAGTGGCCAGCGGCAAAACCGTCAACCGGTAAAAGGCGCGGTTTGCTTCCTGATAATTGGCATAAGCCGCATCACCGGGAATGCCCAACAACATCGGCGGCACCCCGAAAGCGATGGCAATTTCACGCGCGGCGGCTTCCTTGGTTTTCTGGAATTCCATGTCCGAGGGTGAAAATCCCATAGGTCTCCAATCCAGCCCGCCTTCCAGCAACATTGGCCGCCCGGCATTGGCAGCACCCTGATGTTGACTGGCCATTTCATCGACCAATCGATCATATTGATCCGCCGTCAAAGACGCCTGCCCGTCCGATCCCCGATAAATAATCGCCCCCGATGGCCGTGCCGCATTATCCAGCAAACCCTTGGACCAACGCGAGGCCGAATTATGCACATCCACCGCACTGGCCGCCGCCTGCATCGGTGAAAACCCGTAATGGTCATCTTGGGGTGAAAATGTTTTGATGTGGCAAATCGGCAGCGCCTCACCCGTCATATCAAACCGGTGTTTTTTGCCGCCGACAGCATATTCATAGGCAATCGGCCAGCCATCGGCACCGGGCACCACATTCATCCGGTCACTGCGCAAAACATGCATCTCGACCGGCGCTCCCAAATCATCGCAAACCGCCTCCAGATAACCACTACCAGTCAGCAACAACTGCCCGTAAAGCGATTCAAACAGCTCGGCCCGCCCCTGCGCCCCGTTCGGGGTGCGGATCAGCGACAGCAACGGATGCTCTTCATAGCGCCGTTCGCGATCCTGCAACACCAAAGGCAGCGCCGCGGCCGCCTCCGCCACCAGCTTCACACAGCGAAACCCAACCGGATTTCCCAAAAACCCGGTGCGCGTTAACGACACCACATCGCGCGGGCTCCAGGCCACCCGACCGGCCCCGTGATACGCTACCACAGGCCCCGTGGCCGAGGCCTTTTGCTCAGGCACATCCGCACCCCTTCGAAAGAAATTAAACGCCATAGATGTCGCTCCTTATCAGAAAATCTTGATTATCAATGTGTTCTTGGCTTTCTTCTTGCCTTAAATACCTGCGCCGCAGGCATAAAACCTAAAGCCCCCGAACCCGCGGCCTGCGCCATTTCGCAGCGGGTTCAATCATCAATTCATGCAAGGCCCAAACCAGCGCATCAACCCGATCCGGGCTGCCCTTGCCCTCAAAGCCGCGCGTGGTCATCAGGCACATCTGGTCTTCTAATGGACCAAGCCCGCGCAGATGTTTCACCCGACCCTGTTCATACAAAGCCGCCACAGGCTCGGCCCTTGCAATCTTGCCTTTGGCAGCCCGCACCGCGCGAAACGCCACCAACGGATCAATCTGTCGGATCACAGATTCCACCATGTCTCCGCCCTGGTTCACCTCGGCCACCAGCCGTTCGGCACCGTATTCATCCATCATCGCCAATGCCGCACGCGCCCACTTTGCCGGGCTTGCCGCGCTGACCGTTGCATCCTTCAACACCACCGCGTGCCAATCTGCAGGCTCGCCCTCGCAATTGGCCCCGACCACCACAATGCCGCATTCATCCGATCCTTTGTGACCCGTCACCGGCGGATCAATCGCCACCACGATGCGGCTGATGTCGCCTGCATCCTCAAGGCGCAAATCCTCCAGCATCGCCGAAGTCCAAAGCGCGCCCTCGGCATCCTCCAGCAATACGCCGTCCAATTCTTGCCGCCCCAGACGGGTTCCGGCGTAACGTGCACGGACCTCGTCCAGAAACGAGGACGCCAGATAGGCGCGATTTGCCTCGGTCGGGGCGTGTGTCACGACAGTTGTGGAATTGGCCAAAAGGTTTTTCAAAACCGGTACATTTTTCGGCGTGGTAGTGACGCATTGGCGCGGACAATCGCCCAGCCGCAAGCCAAACTGCAACATATCCCATGCCTCTTCGCCTTTTTTCCATTTGGCCAGCTCATCCACCCAGGCCGCGTCAAATTGCGGCCCGCGCAAACTCTCGGGATCATGGGCCGAAAACACCTGCGCCACTGCCCCGTTTGGCCAAACCAGCCGCTTGCGGGTGGCCTGCCATTCAGGCCGCCGATCCGGTGGCGAGCAAGCCAGAATGCCGCTTTCGCCAAACACCATCACCTCGCGCACCTGCTCAATGGTTTCCCCCACCAAGGCAACGCGGCGTGATCGGCCCATATCCTTGGGGCGCGATCCTTCGACCTCGCTGCGCACCCATTCGGCACCGGCGCGGGTTTTTCCAGCCCCGCGACCGCCCATAATCACCCAGCTGCGCCAATCACCGGCCGGTGGTAACTGGTGCTCAAAGGCCCAGAATTCGAACAGATAGGGCAACGACAGTAATTCGTTTTCACCCAGATCATTCAGAAATTCCTTCTGCGTTTCCAGCGGCGCGCAAGCGAGCCATTCTGCGCCCGATCTCATCGCGCGCCGCGTCGAAATCGAGCGCGTATTCGTGCACGATCCCGGCTTTTTGTTTACGGAGCTTTTCAAGTTTTGCCCTTTCATCCAGCGCGGTTTGCACTGCTTTGCTTAAGTCGCGAATCCGGCCCGCCGCCTCTTTCGAGATGCCGGTTTCTTCTGCTTCAAGCGATGTGATAATTTCTTCGGCCCGACGTAGCATCCGGTCGAAATGTTTCTCGGCGATCAGAAGTATTTCTTCCGGATCCCCAATTGCCCCCACGGGTGTAATTATTGTCATCTGGTCTGATTTTGCCTCTTATGCCTATAGCGCTTTGTTTAGCAAAACAAATAAGCATCAGAATTCGCCCACTGCGTAAGCGGGTTCTGATTCAAATTCATGCAAGTTGCTCTAGATCCGCACAAGAAAAATGAAAAAGCAGCCCCAAGGTGTTACCCTCCGACTGCTTACCCACTTCTTCTAGCTTGCAACAATGTATACGTTGGAGCGTTCGCAAAGTCAAGCGCAATCGCTCTGGTTGTGCGCGTCAGACCGTACGCCTGAGTTAATAAAACCCTAATTTCCGCTACGCTGCGCCTCGATCACACGCCATTTGGCAACATTAGCGTTATGTTCTTTTAAGGTCTTGGAAAAGGCGTGCCCACCAGTGCCGTCCGCCACAAAGAAAATATATTCTGTGCTGTCCGGGTTCAAGGCAGCCTCGATCGCCGCTTTGCCCGGATTTGCAATCGGCCCTTTTGGCAAACCGTCAATCTGGTAGGTGTTATAATCGGTCCTGCGGCGCAATTCACTGCGGCGCAAACCCCGCCCCAAAACACCCTGCCCCTTGGTGATACCATAAATCACAGTCGGATCCGTTTGCAGGCGCATACCCTGCCTCAACCGGTTTATAAACACGCTGGCCACCTGTCGGCGCTCTTTGGCAATTCCGGTTTCCTTTTCCACAATTGATGCCAAAATCAGTGCTTCTTGCTTGTTTTTTAACGGCAAACCTTCAGCCCGCGCAGCCCACGCATCCTCAAGTATCCTGATTTGCGCAGCCTGCATTTTCTCCAGTACCGACGCGCGGCTGTCACCGGCGCGCACCTCGTAACTGTCGGGGGCCAACATGCCCTCGGGCGGAATTTCGGCCACATCCCCCTCCAGAAAATCCGCAGCCTTTAGCGCCTGAACCACCTGCCAGCTGGTTACACCTTCGGCCATTGCAATGCGCAACCGCACATCGGCTTTACTGCGGGTTTTGGTATAATCATCCGGCACAGCATCCTCGGCCGGATTAAACGAAACCATTTCAAAATATTTACCGGTTGCCGGATCCAGTTCGCGCACCTGAACCTGATTGAGCCGAACACCAATGCGATAAATAATTTCCGTGCCACAGGTGCTACGGCCGCCACGAGTTATAATTTCGACAATATCGGCCATCGTGGCTTTTTCCGGTATCAGAAAACTGCCGGCTTTCAAGGATTGGCTTTTATCACTGTAATCGGCACCAACCCGGAAAATCACACCGGAACTGACTGCGCCACGCGCCGCCAAATCATCCGAAACCTTGCGCATGTTTGTGCCGCTTTTGACCTGCAGACAAATCGCCTGCGTCAAGGGGCCTTCTGCCGTATATTTGCTTTGGGCCAGCGCAATCAGCGCGCCCAGAACCATCAGGATCACAACCATTAGCGAAAAGAAATTCGATGTAATATTACGCCACATCAGTCCGACACCTTACCCATCACAAGGCTTGCATTGGTGCCGCCAAACCCAAATGAATTGGACAGCGCGATATTTATCTCGCGTTTCACCGCCGTCTTGGGGGCCAAGTCCAGTTTGATACCTTCTGGTGGATTATCAAGGTTTAACGTCGGTGGCGCGATCTGGTCACGTAGCGCCAGAATGCAAAATATCGCCTCGACGGCACCTGCCGCGCCCAACAAATGGCCAATGGCCGATTTGGTTGACGACATCGTCGCCCCACTGGCCGCATCCCCCATCAGACGCTCAACCGCGTCCAGCTCGATCGTGTCCGCCATGGTGGATGTGCCATGTGCGTTGATGTAATCAATATCCGCCGGCGTAACACCAGCCCGTTTCAAAGCCGCCGCCATCGAACGATAACCGCCATCGCCATCCGGGGTTGGCGCGGTGATATGATAGGCATCGCCGGATAAACCGTAACCCAGAATTTCTGCGTAAATCGTTGCACCACGCGCCTTGGCGTGCTCGTATTCTTCCAAAACCACCACACCGGCGCCTTCGCCCATCACAAACCCGTCGCGGTCCTCGTCATAGGGGCGGCTGGCCGATTTCGGATCATCGCTGCGTTTGGTCGAGAGCGCCTTGCAGGCGTTAAATCCGGCAATGCCGATTTCGCAAATCGGTGCCTCTGCCCCGCCGGCCAACATCACATCGGCATCATCCAGCGCAATCAGTCGCGCCGCATCGCCAATGGCGTGCGCACCGGTTGAACAGGCGGTTACCACCGCGTGGTTTGGCCCCTTGAAGCCATAACGGATCGAAACCTGCCCCGAGGCCAGATTGCCCAGCGAGGCCGGAATGAAAAACGGCGAAACCCTGCGCGGTCCACGTTCTTTCAGCGTCACGGCTGTTTCGGCAATCGTTTGCAAACCACCAATGCCGGAGCCAATCATCACGCCGGTGCGAAATTGCTCTTCTCCCTCTTGTGGCTTCCAACCGCAATCGGCCACGGCCTGATCAGCCGCAGCCATGGCGTAAACGATAAAATCATCCACCTTGCGCCGGTCTTTGGCTGCCATGGTATCATCCGGATTAAAACTGCCATCCCTGCCATCACCAATGGAGATTTCACAGGCATATCCGGTTTGCAAACCACTTGCATCAAACCGCGTAATTGGCCCTGCACCGGATTTGCCATCCAGAATACGTTTCCAGGTTTCTTCAACTCCACACGCCAGCGGCGTGACCATTCCCAGACCTGTAACAACAACTCGACGCATATTATTTCCCCGTTCGGCTTTTCCTGCTCACAGCTCTATTACCGTGCAGATGCCCCATTGGGCAAGCCTATCTAGTGTAATATGCGGGCTTTTGCCCATATTTGGTTGCCCAGAGCCGGATTAATCAAAGTCAAACAAGGCTGTGGACAGGTAGCGTTCGGCAAAACTGGGTATAATAACGACAATATTCTTACCTGCCATTTCAGGACGTGCCGCAATCTCCAACGCGGCCACCAGTGCAGCCCCCGATGAAATACCAACAGGAACCCCCTCAAGTTGCGCCACCTTTCGCGCCATCTTAAAGGCCGCATGGTTGCCAACCTTGACCACCTCGTCAATCAGACCCACAACCAGATTATCAGGAATGAACCCAGCCCCGATACCTTGGATTTTATGCGGCCCCGGCTCTCCTCCGGATAAAATCGGGCTGTCTTCAGGCTCGACCGCAACGATTTTCACATTCGGGTTACGTTGCTTCAAAACAGATCCGACCCCGGTGATTGTGCCACCCGTACCAACCCCCGAAACGAACACATCAACCGCGCCACCGGTATCGTGCCAGATTTCTTCGGCGGTGGTGGTCACATGAATATCCGGATTGGCAGGGTTTTCAAATTGCTGCGGAATAATCGCGCCTTCAATTTCGCCCTGCAATTGCTTGGCCCGCGCAATCGCGCCTTTCATGCCCTTGGCACCTTCGGTTAATTCCAGCCGCGCCCCCAGCAATTGTAGCATCTTGCGCCGTTCAATCGACATGGTTTCAGGCATGGTCAGAATCAGATTATAACCCCGCGCCGCACAGACAAAAGCAAGCCCGATACCGGTATTGCCGCTGGTTGGCTCAATCAATGTGCCGCCTGCTTTCAGATCACCGGATGCTTCAAGCGCATCGATCATCCCAACGCCGATCCGGTCTTTAACTGAATTCAGCGGATTGAAAAACTCCAGCTTGGCCAAAATATTTGCATCTGTTCGGGCATCACTGCCCAGACGCGACAGGCGCACCAAAGGCGTGCCGCCCATTGTCTGGGTGATATCATCATAAATTAAACCGCGTGGGGGTGTGGGCATGGCT
>DOHJ01000027.1:0-4363 GCA_003535335.1 Paracoccaceae bacterium
CAGGGCGTTGTTCAGAGTTTCCTTAGATAAAAGAAATTCTACTTTCAAACGCTATTAATTCTCGGGGGGATTACCGTCCAACGCCGTAACAACCCCGCTGTTCAGGATTCCCTAAACCGAGAGAATATACATGTTGCAAAAAACGAAACAAGTTCCTGAATAATGGGCAACAGACATCAACACCCTTGTTCATTATATATATTTTTGATGATTCTAAGCCTGTGGCAGGCAACAGTAAGTAGAGGCTGTCTTATGTTCCACATCACCCCAAGATACATCGCAGCCAAAGCGGGTATTAAGTAACCATGACCACATGCACAACATGCCCTTATTGTGGGGTGGGCTGCGGTGTTCTGGCCACTGTCGACGGGCGGATCAAAGGCGACCCTGAGCACCCGTCAAATTTTGGCCGGTTGTGCTCTAAAGGGTCGGCCTTGGCTGAAACGACCGACTTGGAGGGGCGCATAACCACGCCTTTGATTGGCAAAAAACAGGCCAGTTGGAATACTGCGCTTGATCTTGTTGCCGATAAATTTACGGCAAGCATTCGTGATTACGGCCCTGACAGTGTCGGATTTTACGTCTCTGGGCAAATCCTTAGCGAAGATTATTACGTCGCCAACAAGCTGATAAAAGGCTATATCGGCTCGGCCAATATTGACACGAATTCACGTCTTTGCATGGCCTCATCGGTTGCCGGTCACAAACGCGCCTTTGGTACTGATACGGTTCCGGGAAATTATCAGGATCTGGACAATGCCGATTTGATTGTGCTGGTCGGCTCCAATCTTGCGTGGTGCCACCCGATTTTGTATCAGCGGATTTTAACGGCAAAAAAAGCCCGGCCCAAGCTGAAAATCATCAATATTGATCCGCGTCGCACAGCCAGTAGCGCCGATGCCGATTTGCACCTGAGCATTCGGCCCGATACCGATAGTGTGCTTTTCAACGGGCTGTTGGCTGAAATCGTCACCCGCCAAGCCGTGAATGATGCCTATGTTTCGGCCCATGTGGACGGCTTTGATGATGCCCTGAAAACTGCAAAGGCAAGTAACCTTGCCAGCACCGGCCTCAGCCCTGACGATATTCAAACCTTTTATGATCTATGGATTGGCACGGAAAAAGTTGTCACTGTTTTTTCCCAAGGCGTAAACCAGTCTGTGGTTGGCACTGACAAGGTTAACAGCATCATAAATTGCCATCTGGCGACGGGTCGCATTGGTCGGGCCGGTATGGGGCCATTTTCGGTGACAGGCCAGCCAAACGCCATGGGTGGTCGCGAGGTCGGCGGGCTGGCCAATATGCTGGCCTGCCATTTGGATATTGAAAATTCCGAACACCGACAGGCTGTGCAGCAGGCCTGGAATTCGCCGGTGATTTGCAGCAAGCCGGGCCTAAAAGCCGTGGATATGTTTCAGGCTTGTGAAAGCGGCAAGATCAAGGCCTTGTGGATTATATCGACCAATCCGGTGGTTTCGATGCCCGATTCAAACGCCATAATCAGGGCTTTGGAAACTGTGCCGTTTTGTGTGGTCAGCGATATTACAAACACCGATACCACCGCGCTTGCCGATGTGATCCTGCCTGCCACCGCTTGGGGTGAAAAAACCGGCACAGTCACCAATTCCGAACGACGCATCAGCATGCAACGGCAATTTTTGCCTACCCCGGGGCACTGCAGGCCAGACTGGCAGATAATTTGCGATGTGGCCCAAAGAATGGGTTGGCAAGATGGCTTTGATTATAGTGGTCCGGCCGAAATATTTCGGGAATATGCGGCGCTGTCCGGTGTTGCGGCCAGTTTTGGCAAGGATTTTGACATTAGCGGGCTAGCCAGCTTAAGCAACGAGCAATACGCAGCCTTTAAGCCCGTGCAATGGCCGGTTCCCGCCAGTGGGCAAGCCGGTGGTCGGTTCTTTTCTGATGGCGGTTTTTTTCATCCTGACGGCAAGGCCCGCATGCTGCCAATTCTGACTGATCCGGTGGTAAAACCGGCTGGTTTGCGCTTGAATTCCGGTCGTATCCGCGACCAGTGGCACACAATGACCCGTAGCGGAAAATCCGCCCGCCTAAGTCAGCATTTGACCGAACCTTTCGTGGAAATCCATCCGGATGATGCGGCCGATTTGGAAGTGCAGGATGGCGGTTTGCTTGAAGTTCGCTCAAATCTGGGGGTTGCAATCATGCGTACGGTTGTGACCGAAAACACTCAAGCGGGAATGATTTTTGCCCCGATGCACTGGAGTGGAGAAAATTCCTCGGCCGGACGTATCAATGCTGTGGTGCCAGGAATCTGTGATCCTGTCTCGGGCCAACCGGCCACCAAAGGCAGCTACGTCTTGGTTCAGGCTTTTAACCCGTGCTGGTACGGATTTGCCGCCTCGGCCACTCCGATACAACCCGATCTGGATTATAGCGCAATTACCCGCACCTCTACGGGGTGGAGTTGCGAAATGGCAGGGCTGCAAGATGTAAACGATTGGGAACAGCAGGCCCGTAAGATTTTGGGAATTAGGGGTGGCAATGCCAGCATTATGAGCGATTTGGCCAGAGGCACTGTGCGGATAGCCATTCATCAGGGCAACACCTTGAGGGGAGTGTTTTTTGCCTCGGGCAGGCCGCTAAAAATTGCGCGCAATCTGGTGACGTCGTTGATTGACAGCGATGAAAACTCTTTGAACGCGCTGGCAGGCAAAGCCGGTGCCGATCGCCCCGATGTGGGGCGCATTGTTTGCGCTTGCAATAATGTCGGGATCAACACAATCCTAGCGGCGCTTCAGGACGGGGCCACCAGCGTTCCCGCCTTGGGGGCCTGCACCCAAGCCGGCACAAACTGTGGGTCCTGCATTTCTGAATTGCAATCCATAATTGATTTTCACGCAGCCAAAATAGCCTAGCAAAAACGGAGAATTAACATGATAGACATCAGCAAAGTAACCAAAGGCGAGCAGTATCGAGCTTTGGGGTTAAGCACGTTTGCATTTACCGTCTGTTTTGCCGTCTGGACGATTTTTTCGGTGATTGGCGTGAAAATTCAGCAAGAACTGGGGCTCAATGATACGCAGCTGGGGCTTTTATTGGCAACACCTGTGCTGATCGGATCGATTAGCCGGCTGTTTCTGGGTATTTTAGCCGAAAAAATTGGTGGCAGGGTTTTGTTTCCGTTGCAAATGCTAACAACCTCGGTTGCGGTGTGGATGCTGACAACTGTGCATACATACGAAATGTTGCTGGTAGTTGCCTTTTGTCTGGGCCTTGCTGGCGGATCTTTTATCATCGGGGTGTCCTACGTTTCGCGCTGGTTTCCAGCCAAACACCAAGGCAGTGCGCTAGGCATCTTTGGCGTTGGTAACGTGGGGGCCGCAGTGACGAATTTCGCGGCACCTTTTTTGGTGGTTGGTTTTGGCTGGGAAGGCACTGCAAAAATCTATGCGGTGGTTTTGGTGATTACCGCAATCCTGTTTTATATTCTGGCCAAGCCCGATCCACAGCAAAGCATGAACGCACCAAAAGTCACAATCAAAGAGCAGCTTGCCCCCTTAAAAGACATCCGTGTCTGGCGTTTTTCGGCCTATTATTTCTTTTCCTTCGGTGCTTTTGTGGCGCTGGCCTCTTTTCTACCGCGATATTACGTAGGCGTCTATGGGCTTGAGCTAACCACCGCCGGCGTTCTGGCAGGGCTGTATTCGTTGCCGGGCTCAGTTTTTCGCGCGCTTGGTGGCTGGATGTCTGATCGTAAAGGCGCGCGGTTTGTCAGCTATTTGACCTTCCTTGCCTCGATGCCAATCCTGTTTATCATGTCTTATCCGGGCAGTCATTTCATTGTGAATGGTATGAACGGGCCAATAGAATTTGATATTGATGTTTCGCTAACGTTATTTGTAATTCTCAGCATCGGTTTGGGTTTTCTAATGAGCCTGGGTAAGGCCGCAGTGTTTAAATTTATTCCCCTATATTACCCGAACCATGTTGGATCTGTCGGTGGCCTTGTTGGTATGATTGGCGGTTTGGGCGGCTTTTTTCTTCCGATTTCTTTTGGTTTCCTGCTGGATACTACAGGAATTTGGACAGCTCCCTTCATGCTTTTGTTTGTCTTGGTCGGCATCCTTACCGTGTGGATGCATTTTGCTATTCTTAGCATGGATAGGAGTGTTTCAGTCTAACGTCATTGGCGGGGTTTTGTCGCAAATTTTCTGCCGGATAGTATGCCCGGTGCTGCCAGATACAGTTATCCCGCCAACGCGGAAATTTTCTGGAAAGCGGATTGGCCTCCGGAAAACTTTGCGACAGAACCCGCAATCGGCAATAATGGTTTTCCGGATAAGGTCGTGATTGATAAAAGCGGCGCAAATCTCGCGGGATT
>DOHJ01000027.1:4733-4998 GCA_003535335.1 Paracoccaceae bacterium
CAGGTCAAATATCTGAACAATATCATCGAGCACCCTTCTCGGTGATTGCTACGCATTCACCTGCTGGGCAATGGATCCATCGATTTATCAAAAAACTGACGCGGCAAATGAAGGGTTTCAAATCCTTCAACTCGGCAGCGGCAACACTGGAAGGTATCGAAGTTGCACACATGATCCGAAAAAAGCAATTCAGGACAACGGGTCAAACCGCTTTCCAGCAGTTTTCTGCGCTGGCTGGATAACGGTATCTGGCAGAAAGGCGCTT
>DOHJ01000062.1:0-171 GCA_003535335.1 Paracoccaceae bacterium
TGGTGCCCAGGAGAGGACTCGAACCTCCACATCCTTGCGAATACTAGCACCTGAAGCTAGCGCGTCTACCAATTCCGCCACCTGGGCAATCTGTAATCAAGTGTCGTAAGGGGCGAATTATAGCGACAGAGGTTCCGTGTCAACTGCAGCTGCCAGATATTTTTCTGTATT
>DOHJ01000062.1:571-5701 GCA_003535335.1 Paracoccaceae bacterium
CATGTCTAAACTTGTTGCCATCTTTGTGGTTCCGGTTTTGTTGGACGTTATATTTCACCAGGAATGGCCAAGGCCGGTTGGCGTGTGCGTGTTGCTGTGTGCCGCCCTGATGAGGCTGTTTTTGTTTAAACTTATGATGTGATTGATCAGGTGGTGCCTGAATACTTGCAACGGCCAAAGAATCTGCGTAAATCCCAACCTTAGAAAATAAGGAAGCCAAATGGGCGATAGCACCACAATTGTGGCTCTGTTTTTAGGAGCACTGGAAGGATTGACTGAATTCATTCCGGTTTCATCAACCGGGCATTTACTGTTGGCGGGCCATTTTCTGGGGTTTGAATCCGCGGGTAAAACCTTTGAGGTGGTGATCCAGCTGGGTTCGGTTCTGGCGATTTTAACGCTTTACGCAGGCAAATTGTGGTCCGTATTTCGTAGCGCCCCAAATGATGCGCAATCGCGCCGCTTTATTATGTCGGTTCTGATTGCGTTTATGCCGGCAGTCGTGATCGGGGTGATGGCGCATGGTTTCATTAAAACCGTATTGTTTGAAACGCCGATGCTGATTGCGATTGTGTTGATTATTGGCGGATTTATCCTGCTTTGGGTGGATCGGCTGGCGTTAAAGCCGCGTTATAATGATGCAATGCGTTTTCCGCTGGGCATGTCGTTGGCAATCGGTTTTGTGCAATGTTTGGCAATGATCCCGGGCGTATCACGATCCGGATCGACCATTGTCGGGGCATTGCTGATGGGGGCTGACAAACGCTCTGCGGCTGAATTTTCATTCTTTTTATCGATGCCGACAATGGCTGGCGCCTTTGCCTATGATCTTTATAAAAACCGCGATGTTCTGGACGCAGGCGCATTGAGTGAAATCGCGATCGGGTTTGTGATGGCTTTTGTGGTGGCTGTGCTGGTGGTAAAATCCTTGCTGGGTTACGTCAGCAAAAACGGCTATGCGCTGTTTGGCTGGTGGCGGGTGATTGTCGGCACTGCGGCTTTGGCGGGTCTGTTGATTGTTGGCTGAAAAGTACGGGTTCCTTTTTGGCTCAGGCTTGGTAATATTGCATGGTTTTAACGGTGCATTTAGGACGGGTTAATTCATGCAAGGCGTAGCTATGGCCAAAACAGCAATGCCGCCCAGAACTGTCCGGACTGGAAACGAGATATTGGGAGAATAAGGGATGAAAATACTCGTATCATTGGCCATTGCCGCTTTAGGATCGGTTGCGACAGCGGGCACTATTTCTCCTCCCGCAGGGTGCAGCGCTTATTTAACGGTCCAGATGAAAAGCTGCGAGGTTTCGCATTATTGGACATGTCAGGATGAACCGGAGGGCCAGCACTGGATCATGTCGGTTGATGCCGATGGTCCCGTCTATTTGCAGCATCTGGATAATGAATTTCGCTGGCTTGACAGTGTGGGTTTAAGAAGCGGTTATGGCCATTCCTTAATCACACCTGAACCGGACGCCAATTCTATAACCGACCTGCTCACAACCGGACGGGATGATTTTGAGTTTGCGCAAAATATCCTGCAAGATGGCAACGGGATCGATCAGGAGCAGGTCGTAGGATATGATAAATTAAACGGCGCCAAGGTGAAAATTGATGGTGAAATTCTGTTGGTGACCGAATTTGTCATAGAAACGCGATCTAATTCTAGCGGCCGGCCTGTGCGCACGACGGGTAATCAATATGTAAGCGAGCGGTTCCGGTTGTTTTTTCAGGGCCGCGAAACAGAAACATCGGGCGGTGAAACCTTTCATTACGACAATTCACCGGTTTTGTTTATCGAACCGGGCCAAGCAGGATTTTTATCGGACAAGCCCGAATATGGGTGCAATCAGATGATGTCACATCTGCCGGACGTAAACATTCCCGGTTAACAGTTGGCAAGCCGTACTGTTCTTGGCGATTATGAAGCAATCACAGCCGCTGTTATGGTGCCAGCATTAACCAAAGCGCAACAATCGCCAGACAAATGGCAAAGCCTGTATTTAGGTAACGCGCGGCCTTTGCCGATTGAAACAGCTGCGCCAAGCTTTGGCCGGCCATGGTCCAGACTAAAAAAGCGACCATGTTATTTATGGTGAAAATTCCGGCAATTACAGCTGTTTGGCCCAGTGTTGTTGCCTGAAATTGTGAAAACATCAGTGCCATAATCAGATAACCCTTGGGGTTTAGCAGTAACAATATTGCGCCGGCGAACGGGCCTGCAGGTTTTGCATTCACTAACTCTGGACCGGTTTGGCTGCGGTAAATTTTATAGGCAAGCCAGAAAATATAAACCGCACCAGCCTTTTGCAGGATGCCAAATACGATGCTTTGCGCATTAAACACCACCGTAAACCCGGCCCCGATTGCAAAGCTGGCGATAAATGTTGCCAGATGATAACCCAGATTGGCAGGCATACTGGCCTTTAATCCGTAGCGCGCCCCAAGCGCGGCAAAAAACATGTTTCCAGGCCCGGGACTGTAAGCCAAGGGAAATAAAAATAGTATCAGTAGGGTCGCTTCGTTTAATGTCATGGCCAAATCCCTATGGTTGAACTAACTGAATATTCGGTAAAATTGTGCAAATCGACCCGAATGATGCGCAATGAAACATCACGCAGGGGTTGACCTGACCCTGCTTGGCATGGCTAAGCTCTTGCGTGGTGAAAACGGCAAAAAAGAAAGCCCCGGCAAAGAAAAAGCCGAAGACGGCAAAACCCGAAAAGCAAAGGCGTTTTCGGCCCTTTCGCTGGGTGCGAAAATGGCTGTTTCGGGCCGGCTTGGCGGTTGTGGCCGTGGTTTTGCTGGCCGTGGCTTTTTACTCGTTTATAAACCCGCCAACCACACCTTATATCATGTCCGAATCCCGCCGTCTGGGTAATGTTGACCGCACTTGGGTTTCAATCGGGCAAGTTTCGCCGCGGCTGGCACGATCTGTTGTTGCGGCCGAAGACGCTAATTTTTGCGATCACTGGGGTTTTGACGTGGCTGCCATTCGGGCCGCAATAACCCAGGGCGGTGCGCGTGGTGCGTCAACAATCAGTCAGCAAGTTGTGAAAAACGTCTACCTGTGGCAGGGGCGCAGTTGGCCGCGCAAGGCGCTTGAGGCTGTGCTGACGCCACTGGTTGAAATATTCTGGTCAAAACGCAGAATATTGGAAGTCTATTTAAACGTGGCCGAATTTGACGAGGGCGTTTTTGGCATCGAGGCCGCCTCTCGGCATTATTTCGGGGTCGGGCCGGATAAACTAAGCGCCGTTCAGGCCGCGCGTTTGGCCGCAGTGCTGCCCAATCCAAAAGGGCGC
Source organism: Paracoccaceae bacterium (assembly GCA_003535335.1). Classification (GTDB taxonomy): domain Bacteria; phylum Pseudomonadota; class Alphaproteobacteria; order Rhodobacterales; family Rhodobacteraceae; genus Profundibacter. Next base: position 3,874 of record DOHJ01000062.1, read on the forward strand.
TCGGCCTCAAAGCCAACCGCAAAGATACGCAAACGCAGCCGCGCAATTCTTAGCGGGGCGGCAACAATTTTGGCGGATGGGCGCTCTGTTTGTTTCGAAGGTTGATATTAAGGTGCAACTGCGGCTAATAGAAAGACAAGCCCCCAAAAGAGTGATTTGACTATGAACCGACTATATCATGTGCCGCTATCGCCATTTTGCCGCAAGGTGCGCTTGTCGCTGGCGGAAAAGAAAATCGAAGTTGAGCTGGTAGAGGAAAAATACTGGTTGCAAGATGCGGATTTCATGCGGCGCAATCCGGCGGGCATGGTGCCGGTTTTAAAAATGGATGGCATGACAATGGCCGAATCCGCCCCGATTTGCGAGTATCTGGAAGAAGCGTATCCAACCCCGTCGTTGCTGCCCAAAGATGCCAAGGAACGTTTCGAGGTCCGCCGTCTGGTCAGCTGGTTCGATGATAAATTCCATAGCGAAGTTACCGCAAGGTTGCTTTATGAGCGGGTTAATAAAAAGGTAATGGGTCAAGGGTATCCGGATAGCAAGAATATTAAAATGGGTGCGCGCAAAATCAAATTCCATCTGGATTATATGGGCTGGCTGCTGGATCAGCGCCGCTGGCTGGCGGGTAATCAAATGAGCTTGGCCGATTTTGCTGCCGCTGCGCATTTGTCGTCGCTGGATTACATTTCAGATGTGGATTGGAATCTAAACGAAAACGTGCGCGACTGGTATGCCAAGATTAAATCACGTCCGGCGTTTCGTTCCATTTTGGCCGATCAGGTTTCGGGATTTCCACCGCCGCAGCACTATACGGATCTGGATTTTTGACGGCCCAGTTAAAGGAACGTTTGACAGACTATGCCTTTGAGGCTGGATTTACCAACATGGGCGTGTGTCGCACAACCGATGTGCCCCAAATTGCCGAACGCCTGAAAACCTATGTCGACAAGGGCCGCCATGGCAAAATGAAATGGATGGCCGAGCGCATGAACTGGCGTGGTGATCCAAGCGAGTTGTGGCCCGAATGCCGATCGGTGATCATGCTGGCCGAACCCTACACACCGCAGCATGATCCGATGGAAGTGATCGAAATGGCGGACCGCGCCGCAATTTCGGTTTATGCCCAGAATAAGGATTACCACGAGATCGTTAAAAAGCGCCTGAAACGCGTTGGGCGCTGGTTGCTAGAGCAGGTGCCAAACGAGCAGATTAAGGTGTTTGTCGACACCGCCCCTGTGATGGAAAAGCCGCTGGCGGCCGCGGCTGGTCTTGGCTGGCAGGGAAAACATACCAATCTGGTGGGCCGTGATCTGGGCAGCTGGTTTTTTCTAGGCTCGATATTTACTACGATCGAATTGCCTGTAGACGGGCGCGGCAAAGGCAATTGCGGCAGCTGCACGGCCTGCTTGGATGCTTGCCCGACCGATGCTTTTCCAGCGCCTTACCAGCTGGATGCGCGGCGCTGCATTTCGTATTTAACCATCGAGCTGGACGGCCCAGTTGAGGAAGAATTCCGGCCAATGCTGGGAAACCGGATTTATGGCTGCGATGATTGTCTGGCCGTTTGCCCGTGGAACAAATTTGCCCAAGAAGCCCGCGAAATGCGGTTTGTAGCGCGCGAAGAACTGAAGGCCCCAAAACTGGCAGAGTTGGCACAACTGGATGACGCGGCTTTTCGTACAATGTTTTCCGGAAGTCCGGTAAAACGCATTAAGCGCCACAGGTTCGTTCGTAATGTGCTTTATGCAATCGGAAATTCCGGTGACGCATCTTTGCGCGAAGTCGCCCAAGGTTTGACAAATGACGAAGCGGATGTTGTGGCGGATGC
>DOHJ01000062.1:6093-14508 GCA_003535335.1 Paracoccaceae bacterium
TATTGATATTGCTAGCAATTACAGTATTTTCGATCATGTCGGGGCTGGTGAAGGCCTTGGACAGAGTGCCGGCGGGGCAGGTGGTGTTTTTTCGCTCGGCCTTTGCATTGCCTGTAATCGTATTTTGGCTGTGGTCGCAGGGGGACTTGCAAAACGGGCTGAAAACCCGCAATTATCGCAGCCATTTTTTCCGTAGTGTTGCCGGAACTATTGCAATGGGTCTGGGATTTGCCGGGTTGAAATATCTGCCGTTGCCAGAGGTTACAGCACTTGGTTTTGTCATGCCGATTCTGATTGTGATTTTTGCCGCTTTGTTTTTGGGTGAAAAAATCAGGCTGGTGCGGATTTCGGCGGTTTTACTGGGTCTGATCGGGGTTTTAATTATTCTGTGGCCGCGGTTGGGGGCCGGAATTTCCGGCGCTGGACAACCTGAAATGATCGGTGCAATGATGGTGCTGGCGGGGGCAGGGTTTGCCGCCACCGCGCAGATTTTTATCAAAGGCATGGCTGGTCAGGAAAAAACGGCTGCAATTGTGTTTTATTTCACCCTGACATCGATGATTGTTTCAACCACTTCATTGCCGTTTGGCTGGGTTTGGCCAACTGAAACAGAGTTGGCCATGTTGTCAGGCGTCGGTTTGGTTGGGGGAATTGGACAAATATTACTGACCAGTTCTTATCGCTTTGCAGATGCCAGTGCGCTTGCCCCGTTTGGCTATACGTCGATGATTTGGGCATTGCTGATTGGCTATTTTGTCTTTGACGAGGTGCCGACCTTAATGACGATCTCAGGTGCGGGTCTGGTTATTTTGTCCGGCATCGCAATCGTTCTACGTGAACGCCATCTGGCGATGAAATCGAGCAATCTTGCGCGTTAATTATTTGGTTTTGCCAGCTGGTACATCCGGTAGACTGTAATCACCTCTCTGATACTGTCAGCTGCATTTGCAATGCGTGTCGGACCTATTTTATTGACGCCAACCTGATAAGTGATTGTGACATTGTCGTTGCTATTGACTTCATCAAACGAAATAAAAACCCTAACGCCGCGCGCCTTGAAAGCCCGTCTAATGATGTGTTCCAGATCCTGCTGGCTGAAATTTTTCTGCCGTTTGGTGGTCCAGCGGATATTGGCGATAACTTTATTGGCAATAATGGCCCCATTATGAATTGCCACGTCATTTTCAGTGCGCGCAAGGGGCCGCAGGGCTGGATTTTTGGTTATTTCATAGGCAAGCATCATAATGGCCATCGGCCCTGCAACGGCCAGCACCACGAATAAAAGCGTTAAATTGTTGCGTTTCTTTTTCATTTCACCCGATGCCTAACAGGCTGGGGTTTTTATTTGGTGAACGGGCTGGGAAAATCTGCCGCAATGCGTAATTCGCGCAAAGGGCGCACCTTGTCGATCGATTGTTGGTAAAGCGGATGCGCTTTATAGGCTTCCAACGCGGCCAGATCAGCGAATTCGCCGTAAACAACGACATCGACATCACTGGACAGCGCATCTTTTTGGCTGTTTGGCTCGATTTCCAGCGTCAAGGCATGTGGAATCTCCTTGAGAATACGCAAGCCAGACAGGATGTTTCCAACGTCGGTTTTGTCTTTTGCACTAAAAAACACGATATGCCGTATCATTGCAATTATCCGTTATTATTAGGTTATTGGCGCACAAGTTTTTCATAATCCTGCGCAATGCTGCGCGTCAAACTGCCGACCTCGAAATTATAATCGCCAATCTGGCCAACTGGCGTAACTTCGGCCGCAGTGCCGGTCAGCCAGCATTGCTCGAAACTTTCCAGCTCGTCAGGCATAATGTGGCGCTCATGCACTTTGATTTGTTTGTCATTCAGCATGCCAATCACGGTTTGGCGGGTTAGCCCGTTCAAAAAGCAATCCGGCGTCGGGGTGTGGACCTCGCCATCTTTGACAAAGAAAATATTGGCTCCGGTGGCTTCGGCCACATAGCCACGATAATCAAGCATCATGGCGTCCGAGCAGCCCTTGGTCTCGGCTGCGTGTTTGGACATGGTGCAGATCATATAAAGGCCGGCCGCCTTGGCATGGCAGGGGATGGTTTCGGGGCTGGGGCGCTTCCATTTTGAAATATCCAGCTTGGCACCTTTGAATTTGGCGTTACCATAATAAGCCCCCCATTCCCAAGCCGCGATTGCAAGGCGAACCGGATTGCGCGCCGATGCAACGCCCATATCTTCGCCAACGCCACGCCACGCCACAGCGCGAACATATGCGTCTGTAAGACCCGAAGCCGTCAAGACCTGCTGCTTTGCAGCCTCGATTTCATCCACGGTATAGGGGATTTCAAAGTCGATATATTCGGCCGATTTGCGCAAGCGGATCGAATGTTCGCGGCTTTTGAATATTTTGCCATTATAGCAGCGCTCGCCTTCAAAAACGGATGAGGCATAATGCATGGCATGGGTTAAAATATGCACATTGGCATCACGCCAGTTGATCATTTCACCGTCCATCCAGATTGCTCCGTCGCGGTCATCATAGGTACCAGCCATGTGCTTTTCCTTTTTAATAATCGTCACCACAGGACGCTAATATTTGCATAAGTTGCGCAATTTAGGGCCGGTTGGGGCATAAAATTACGAAAAATCCAACAATTGTTACGAATTGATTCTTGGAAAGTCAACAACACTGACATAAAATCGACAAAACATTAATAAATTATCGCAGGGAAACCAATGGGCCAGCATCCAACTCCAGATGACGATTTCCCGTCTTACCTGACGGATCAACAATTGCGCAAAGGCATTGAGGCCATGTTTTTCGCCTATCGTGGCTTTACCGCCGATCCTGACCGGATTTTGACCAAATACACATATGGCCGCGCCCATCACAGGGCCGTGCATTTTATCAACCGTAATTCGGGAACCACGGTAAATAATCTGCTGCATGTATTAGGGGTGACAAAACAATCCCTGAACCGGGTTTTAAGAACCTTGCTTCGGGATCAATTGATTGAAAGCCGCATCGGTTTGCGCGATAAACGCGAACGCCATTTGTTTTTAACCAAAGCCGGAGCAGAGCTTGAACGTGAGCTATCGCAAGCACAACGCCAGCGGATCCGAAATGCATATCAGCATGTCGGACCAGAAGCAGTGGCCGGATTTCACAAAGTTCTGGAAGCGGTGATGGACCCGGAATTACGCTGCCATTTTACGTCCTTAAAGGATGATGATAATGAGTGATCACAACCAATCCCACCTGCTGGTGGTTGATGATGACGAACGTATTCGCAGTTTGTTACAAAAATTCCTGATCCGGCAGGGGTTTTGGGTGACGGGGGCGCGTGATGCCGAACACGCTCGGGGAATTTTATCAGGGCTGGAATTTGACCTGATTGTAATGGATGTGATGATGCCGGGCGAAGACGGGATCAGTTTTACCCGCAGTTTGCGCGATCAGGTACTAACAACGCCAATTTTACTGCTGACCGCCAAAGGTGAAACCGAAGACCGGATTGCCGGTCTTGAGGCCGGAGCCGACGATTATCTGGCCAAGCCGTTTGAGCCAAAAGAGCTGTTGTTGCGCATCAATGCGATTTTGCGCCGTGTGCCTGCCGATCTGTCTGCGGCTGTCGGGCCAAAGATCCTTAATCTGGGGCCTGTCCGGTATAATATTGAACGCGGCGAAATGTGGCGCGGCGAAGATCCGGTGCGGTTAACGGCAACGGAATCCGCGCTGATGAAAATATTTTCAAGTTCGGTTAACGAACCTGTCAGCCGAAACAAGCTGGTCGAGGATCTGGGGCGTGATACAGGCCAAGCCCAGGAGCGCGCGGTTGACGTGCAAATCACCCGTCTGCGCCGCAAGATCGAGGTCGACCCGAAACAGCCGCGCTATTTGCAAACCGTGCGCGGGGCCGGTTATATGTTGGCGCCGGAATAGGTGAACCGTGACTGAGGTTGCAAAAGTGAAAACTTGTTTGCAAATTCATTCTGCTTTAGTTTCGGCTGATGACCAGTTTATTATTGACCCATAATGATTGCCTAAATCACCTGACCCCGACGGGCCATCCCGAACAGGTGGCTCGGCTGCAAAAATTACAGCTCGAGTTGTCAACGCCACGGTTTTCAAAACTACAGCGCGAGGATGCGCCACTGGCTGATGATGCCCATATTTTACTGGCCCATCCCGCAACCCATCTTGAGCGTATTAAATCCGCAGCTCCGGCGGATGGCTCTGTTTCGCTGGACGCCGATACGCATATGAGCGCCGGATCACTGCACGCGGCCTTGCGCGCTGTCGGGGCAAATATTCGCGCGGTTGATGCGGTGATGCAAGGGCAGGTCAGCAACACATTTTGCGCCATCCGTCCGCCGGGCCATCATGCCGAAGCCGAAAAACCGATGGGTTTTTGTTTGTTTGGCAACGTGGCAATCGGGGCCAAACACGCCTTGGAAAACCACGGGGCAGACCGGGTGGCGATTATTGATTTTGATGTGCATCACGGCAATGGCACGCAGGATTTGCTGTGGGATGAAAGCCGGATATTGTTTGCCTCAACCCACCAGATGCCGCTTTACCCCGGAACCGGCGCGGCGACACAAACCGGCGCGCATCACAATATTCTGAATTATCCGCTGGCTGAAGGGTGCAGCACCAACACGATGAAAGCCGCCTATGACGGTACGATTTTACCGGCGATTGATGCGTTTGAACCTGATTTGATTTTGATCTCGGCAGGCTTTGACGCGCATAAAAATGATCCGCTGGCAGGTTTGGAGTGGCAGGTCGAGGATTTCCGCTGGCTGACCGGCCGGATTTGCGATTTGGCAGATCGTCATTGTAATGGTCGCATAGTCTCGACTCTGGAAGGCGGATATGATTTGGACGCATTGACCGCGTCGGTAGCGGCGCATGTAGAAACTTTGATGGAGCGGGGCGCATGAGCGACAAAACCATAAACGAGATGAGCTTTGAAGAGGCAATGGCAGGGTTGGAAAACGTTGTTGGCCAACTGGAGCGCGGGGATGTGCCGCTGGAGCAATCCATCACGCTTTATGAGCGCGGGGCCGAGTTGAAAAAACATTGCGAGAGCAAGCTGAAAGACGCCGAAGAAAAAGTGGCGGCAATCACTTTGACCGAAGGCGGCGAAGCTGCGGGAATTAAACCACTCGAAGGTCTCTGAATGTTTCAAAATGCGCTAAAAGACGCGGCGCTTACGGTTCGCGCCTGTTTTGATCAGGCTTTGTCACCGCTGCCTGATTTGCCGGTAACGGCGGCCATGCGTTATGCAACGGCTGGCGGCAAAGGGTTGCGGGGGTTTCTGGTGCTGGAATCGGCGCGATTGTTTGGGGCATCCGGTGACGCGGTTTATGCCGCTGCGGCGGTCGAGGCCTTGCACGCCTATTCGCTGGTGCATGATGATTTGCCCTGCATGGACGATGATGATTTGCGCCGTGGCCAGCCAACCGTGCATCTAAAATGGGACGAGGCAACTGCAGTTTTGGCTGGTGATGCGCTGCAATCTTTGGCCTTTGAATTATTAACCCGCGAGCAGCTATCGCCAGATCCGGCTGTGCGGCTGGCGTTGGTTGCATCTTTGGCACAGGCCTCGGGGGTAAACGGCATGGTGCTGGGTCAGGCGCTGGATATCGCGGCGGAAACGGCAAAAACACCACTAACCCTGGATGAAATCAGCCATTTGCAGGATCATAAAACCGGTGCGCTGATTTGTTGGTCGGCCGAAGCCGGCGCGCGTTTGGCCGGAGCTGATATTTCGCCGATGCGAAACTACGCCCGCGCGCTGGGCTTGGCATTTCAGATTGCGGATGACATTCTGGATGTGGAAGGCGATGCAGAACTGGCCGGAAAGCGGCTGGGCAAGGATGCCGATGCGGGCAAGGCCACGTTTGTTTCGCTGTTGGGGCTGGCCGGAGCTAAAACGCGCGCGGCTGAATTGGTCGAGGCCGCTCGGGATGCCCTTGCGCCTTTTGATGCAAAGGCCGATAATCTGCGTCAGGCTGCAAGCTTTGTTATTTCGCGAAATATGTAAAAAGCGTAAGATCAAAAATGACCGATAGACCCAAAACACCGATATTGGATCGTGTGAATGTTCCGGCTGATCTAAAAGCCCTGTCCGATTATGAACTGGCCGGGTTGGCAGATGATTTGCGCCGCGAGGTTATTTCGGCGGTTTCGCAAACCGGTGGCCATTTGGGGGCGGGTTTGGGGGTGGTTGAACTGACCGTGGCGCTGCATGCGGTGTTTGATACCCCAAAGGACCGGCTGATTTGGGATGTGGCGCATCAAAGTTATCCGCACAAGGTTCTGACAGGTCGGCGCGATCGTATCCGCACCTTGCGCCAACAAGGCGGGCTGAGCGGTTTTACCAAACGTAGCGAAAGCCCGTTTGATCCGTTCGGTGCCGGTCACAGTTCCACCTCGATTTCGGCCGCACTGGGTTTTGTCGTGGCGCGTGATTTGGGCGGCGCTGCCGACCCTGCCATTGGCGATGCGATTGCGGTGATCGGCGATGGGGCGATGTCGGCTGGTATGGCTTATGAGGCGATGAACAACGCCGGGCATTTAAAAAAACGTCTGTTTGTTATTTTAAACGACAATGAAATGTCGATTGCGCCGCCGGTCGGGGCGATGTCGGCTTATCTGTCGCGCCTTTATGCCGGCGGGCCGTTTCAGGAGCTGAGATCAGCCGTTAAGGGTGCTGTTAGCCTGTTGCCCGCCCCATTTCAGGAAGGCGCCAAGCGGGCCAAGGAATTGCTAAAGGGCATGACGGTTGGCGGGTCGTTGTTCGAAGAACTGGGCTTTACTTATATCGGGCCGATTGATGGTCATGATCTGGATCAGCTATTGCCGGTTTTGCGCACCGTGAAAGAGCGTGCCACCGGGCCGATGCTGATCCATGTGATTACTCAAAAAGGCAAAGGCTACGCACCGGCCGAAAATGCCAGTGACAAAGGCCATGCCACAGCCAAGTTTGATGTTCCAACCGGCAAGCAGGAAAAATCATCCAGCAATGTCCCCAGCTATACCAAAGTTTTTGCCGACGCCTTGCTGCAAGAGGCGGCCGGCGACGACAAGATTTGCGCGATTACCGCCGCTATGCCAGATGGCACCGGCCTGAAGATGTTTGGCGATCGTTACCCAAGCCGTTGTTTTGACGTTGGTATTGCCGAACAACATGCGGTTACATTTTCGGCTGCCTTGGCCGCTGGCGGAATGAAACCGTTTTGTGCGATTTACTCGACATTTTTGCAACGCGGCTATGACCAGATCGTGCATGATGTGGCTGTGCAAGGTTTGCCTGTGCGCTTTGCTATTGATCGGGCCGGACTGGTCGGGGCTGATGGGCCGACGCATGCGGGCTGCTTTGATATTGCATTTTTGGCCAACTTGCCGGGTTTTGTGGTGATGGCGGCGTCTGATGAGGCCGAATTGATGCACATGGTGGCCACGGCCGCCGCAATTGATGATCGACCCAGTGCCTTTAGGTATCCGCGTGGTGAAGGTCAGGGGGTGGATCTGCCTGAACGCGGCGTGCCGCTGGAAATTGGCACGGGCCGGATAATTAGTAAGGGCGCGAAAGTTGCTATTTTGTCATTTGGCACCCGACTGGACGAGGTGCGGAAAGCCGCGGAATCATTGTCTGCAAAAGGTATCAATCCGACGATTGCCGACGCAAGGTTTGCCAAACCGCTGGACCGTGATCTGATCCTTGATCTGGCTGCGAACCATGAGGTTTTGATCACGATTGAAGAGGGCTCAATTGGCGGGTTTGGCAGCCATGTTGCACAGCTGTTGGCCGATGAAGGCGTGTTTGATAAAGGTTTGAAATTCCGCTCGATGGTCTTTCCCGATAGCTTTATCGACCATGCCAATCCGGCGGAAATGTACGGTACTGCTGCACTGAATGCGCCTGAAATTGAGGCAAAAGTTCTGGACGTACTGGGCGTCTCTGATTTGTCTAGTCAGCGGGCCTAGCGCCTGATTGTTGCCATAATGCAGCATTATGGCAGTGCTGTGGTTTAAAGTTGTTAATTTGTTAGGTTTATTTGATGCTGTTTATAGACGTTTTACCGTCTGATCCGTTAAAAGATTGGAAAATAACAAAGCGACCACAAAAGAGAGACGTTATGAAAAAAATTACACTTGCAGCAGCATTTACCTTGGCGGCCTTTCCAGCGCTTTCCGGCAACCTGAGCGACCCTGTCGTTGAGCCAATGGTTTCGATTGAAACGATAGAAGCAGGAACTGTGGCATCAGACCATGGCATTCTGGTCCCGATTTTTGTGTTACTTATAATTGGCGCTGCAATCGCCAACTAGTCTAGATTGGGTTTTTAAACCAAGGGATTAAAACCTGCGCTCTTGGTGTGTTTCTAATATGCCGGCTTTAAATGCCGGTGTTTGAAACCACTAG
>DOHJ01000062.1:14902-15137 GCA_003535335.1 Paracoccaceae bacterium
GTTGCATCTGCTGCAGTCCATGTGCCGCCTGCTATCCACGTGATGAAAACTGCTGACGGTAAAATCTTTACCGATGCAAAAGACATGACGCTTTATACCTTTGATAAAGATGCTAACGGTGTGTCAAACTGTAATGATGGCTGCGCGGTAAAATGGCCGCCATTGATGGCTGCTGATGCGGCTGTTGCTGTTGGCAAAAGAATATTCCGTGATCAGCCGCGCTGATGGCTCAAAA
>DOHJ01000062.1:15556-16757 GCA_003535335.1 Paracoccaceae bacterium
AAACCATAATTGTCAAATTTAAATCGGCCTTTAGCCATGGGCAGGGGCCGAACAAATAACAGGGTGCAGATGTCTGATTTTCCAGATCAGTTAAAACAATGCCTGCCGGATCTGTGGCACAGTTTGTGTATGAAAACGCAAACGGGTTGCGCATTACCCTATTTGCAGCACGTATCGATAACAGCCAAATGGCTGCGCTTACCTTTAAGAAAAACGGTAAAATAAACAGTTTTTACTGGCCGTATGAACGCATGCGCTACGCGATTGTCGGTCAATTAGGCCGCGATCAGCTGAACACATTGGCCGTTCAGGCCTATCAGGCATTTTCCTAGCCTTGTTCGGCCTCAAGTATTGCCGTTAAACCCGCATGATAGGTCGGATAAAGCAGCTTGACGCCCAGTTCGTTTTTAATGCGGGCATTCGATACTTTGCGCGATTCCGAATAAAAACTGCGCGCCATCGGGTGCATATCTGCGGTTTCAAAAGCCTCATCCGGCGGGATTGGCATCTCCAGCATTTTGGCGGCCTGTCTGATGACATCCTCTGGCGGGGCGGGCTGGTCATCGCAAACGTTGTAAATGCGCCCGCCTTTAAACGGGTTAGCAATGGATGTTGCAAGAATATTTGCGATATCTTCCACATGGATACGCGAGAAAAACTGGTTCTTTTTGATGATACAGCGGGCCGTGCCGTTTCGCACCTTGGCAAATGGTCCACGGCCGGGGCCATAAATTCCGGCGATGCGGAAAATATAAAGCGGGAAACCGGCCTCGGCCGCCAATTTTTGCCACTCGGCTTCGGCCTTTGCCCGCATATTGCCGCGCTTTACCGAGGGGCTAAGCGGAGTTTCCTCATCGACTTTGCCGCCCTGATGGTCGCCGTAAACGCCCGTTGTCGATAGATAGCCGACCCATTTCAGATGTGGCGCAGCCGCTTTGATCTGATCCGAAAATCCGGCCAGAACAGGATCACCGGTTTCGGTTGGTGCGGCCGAGGTCAGGATGTGGCTGGCGGTGGAAATGTCTGCGGATAAATCATCGCCGGGCCACAGTTTTGGCTTTGCCCCCTGCGCCGCGATGGCGGGCAGATTTTCAGCTGAACGGCTGGTGCCGGTGATCGACCAGCCCTGCGGGATCAGGCGGCGGCCAAGCGCTTGGGCAGAATATCCATGGCCAAAAGAGAGCAGATGTTTTTCCATTTT
>DOHJ01000062.1:17144-18751 GCA_003535335.1 Paracoccaceae bacterium
CGGGGTTTATGCCAAATGTCGAGAGGGTACTAAAAGAGATTTTATGCCTGCGGCGCGGATATTTATGGAACAATAATAGGGTTAGGTATTAAAGACCCTTGAAGGGTGCAATTCGCCGGATTTATAGATACCGATCGCCACGGCTTTGCCATCAAGCGAGGCCCATGCTTCGTCGCCGTATTCGATGTTGGAGGCGATCACCATCGCAGGGTTCCCGTGCCTTAGGCGCGTGGCGGATTCTGCGGTGCAGCGTAGTTCGGGCAGATCATCCAGCCCTTGTTCCAGTGGCAGCATATATGCATCAAGATCGCCGGTTTTTGCCAGTTTTTCAACGGTTTCCATGGTAATCCCGTTTTCGGATTCAAACGGTCCGGACCAGACCCGGTGCAAGGTTTTGACATGGGCGTGACAGCCCAGAACCTGCCCCAGATCACGCGCGATTGAGCGCACGTAACCACCTTTGCCGCAGATCATTTCCAAAATAACGTGATCCGGATCCGGGCGTTCAACCATTTCCAATTCTTCCACCCAAAGGGGGCGGGCGGCAATTTCAACGTCTTCGCCATCGCGGGCCAGTTTATAGGCGCGTTGGCCGTCGATTTTCACAGCCGAGAATTTAGGCGGAACTTGCATTATGTCACCGGTAAACCGGGGCAATGCGGCGCGGATTTCATCGTCTGTTGGCCGCGTTTGCGATTCAGCGATGATTTTACCCTCGGTATCGTCTGTGTTGGTCGCTTGTCCCAACCGGACAATGAAACGATAGGCCTTTTGGGCGTTGGTGATGTAGGGCACGGTTTTGGTGGCCTCGCCCAGTGCAATTGCCAACACGCCGGTTGCTTCGGGGTCCAGTGTGCCCGCGTGGCCGGCCTTTTTGGCGTCCATGGCCCAGCGCACCTTGTTCACCACCGCGTTTGAGGTGATGCCGACAGGTTTGTTAATAATTAGCCAGCCCGAAATGTCGCGGCCTTTGCGTCTGCGCCCCATGGTGGTGCTCCGTAAATTGGTTAGATTGCGGGATTTAGTCGGCCTTTTGCGCCGCGTCAACGGCGATTACGGTTCCGACGATGACGCCCAAGGCAAAACCGCTGTCTGTGCGCTCAAGTTCCGGTGCATGAATGCGCGAAACCTTGCCATCAAAATAAAGCGCGTTCGGGGTTTTCAGGTGATCCTTAAAAAAAGAGCCGAATTGGTGAAATGTAACGCGATTGTCCGAGATAACAAAACTTGCCTGCGTGCCATCGGCATTAACCCCCACACCATTGCGAATATATCGCGAGCTGGAATCAACCAAAAAGCGGTGGTGAAGTTTAGCGTTTATCACCAGCATCGGGCCGGATTGGGTGGCAAAATCACATGCCATTTTTGAGCGCCGGAACACGCCGGTTTCAACCACGCTGAAATGCCCATCTCCAAAACAAAACACGCCGTTTGGTTTCAGGCCAAAATTACCATAAGTACCGCCATCGGCAATTGGCGAGCGTTCCCGGGCGTTTTGCACAAACAGCCCGACAGGGGCGCGGTCCCGATGATACATGCCTGCATTCATCGCGAAACCAAGCGTAAGAGTTTGGTCCTTCAGGTCAGCATTTATTTTACCAAAGCCG
>DOHJ01000010.1:0-1424 GCA_003535335.1 Paracoccaceae bacterium
TTGATGTATTCTTCGAGCTTTGGGATGTCTTTGTTATGCGAGAATAAATTCAGCGTCAGGTAGGCGCGTTTGCCGTGGCTGTGGCAGAATTTTACCCCTTCGATCACGTCTTTTAATGAGAATTGCGATTTGGTGCGCAAAGACATGTCTGGAGTGCCCAGATAAACCGCATCAGCCCCGTAAAGGATGGCCATTTTCAGTTTTCGCAGGTTGCCCGCAGGCATCAATAATTCGGAACGTCGCTGTTTCATTTTGGCTCGCCGGAGTTTGAGGATAATCCGGCAATTTTACACAGGTTTCGCCGGTTTGACAATCAGGGAGAAATTTGCCCGTTTTTTTGTTCAGGTCCCTTGAAACATATTTTCTGTTTCCCATTTTTTCAGATGCGAAAGCTCTTGATACTGGACCCCGGTTACGCTGTTTGTTATTGGGGTAAGCCCGCCAGCTGATCGTCCAGATCAGGGTAAACGCATTTTGAATGCAAACCTTGAAAGGAACGAATAATGTTGAACTGGAAAAATAGTCTGATGATCTTGGGTGTGACATCGCTCGCGGCCACTCCTTTGGCGGCACAGGATGCGGCCACAATGGACGAGGCCAAAGCCGCTGAAGACAAATCGGCAGAAACGCAGGCCCGCGAACAGGCCGATCCGGCAATCGAAGAGGCCGTTTCTGCTCTGAGCGAAACCGGCAAGGCGCTGAAAGCATTGGAAGACGGCAAAAATGACGAGGCCGCAGCGGCGCTTAAGATGGCAATCGGCAAGTTGGAGGTTTTGCTGACCCGCAGTCCGGAATTGGCGTTGGCACCCGTGGATGTCAGCACGAGTTTGGTTGACGTTTCCGCCAGTCCGGCTGTGATCGTCAAGGCCCGCAAAGAAGCATTGCGCCTGATGAAGGATGACCAGCTGCAGTTGGCCCGCCCCATCATCAATAATCTGGCAAGCGAAGTTGTGGTGCGCACGACCAGTATCCCGCTGGCGCAATATCCGTTGTCGTTGAAATCTGCGGCGGCTTTGATCAAGGATGATAAAATTGAAGACGCAAAGCTTGTTCTGGCACAGGGGCTAAATACGCTGGTGGTTGATGAGGCCATCACACCTTTGCCTTTGCTAAAAGCACAGGTTCTGATTGAAAGCGCCAAAGATCTTAGTGAAAAAGAAGGTCGCAGTGATGAGGAAAACCAAAAACTTGAAGAAATTCTGGGTGCGATAGACCTGCAAATCGCCAAAGGCGAGGCATTGCAATATGGTGACAAAGAGACATTGTCGCAACTAGGGTCCGAGATGAAGGAAATACGCAAATCTACCGGCCAAGGCGGTTTCGGCAGCGGTATTTTCGAGACGCTGAGCGGGCTTTTTGAAGGTATGGGAAAAGACCATAACGAGGCCGCAGGCAACTAGGCAATTCGGCTTGGTCTTATATCA
>DOHJ01000010.1:1745-3627 GCA_003535335.1 Paracoccaceae bacterium
GTCTTATATCACCATGATCCCCGACCGCATTTGCCCGGCATATGCGGTCTGGTGGATCGTGGTGATACCCTGTTTCAACTAATAAACGCAATTCTATAGAGATATCTCTGCATCATGACGCCCTGCCGGTCAGCAGGACTTATGCGCCTGCGGTCAACGATGCTTTGACGCGTTCTTAGAAATGCAATCATCGACCAGCGCGGTTTCGCCTTTGCTTAAGTTTTGCGCACGTGGATATACCGGATCAGCACGATCATTTAAAATCGGGGCATGCCAGCCATCAGTGGTTTGGAAAAACCGTGCGACACCGGCCTCGCCAAACTCGGCCAGATATCCCTGCACAACTACATCTAGATAAGATAACAGGATTGGGTTTTCTGCCGTTGGAAAATGGTGTTTGCTTGCCTCGATTGCGTAAATTGCAACTTCGGGGTCGTGGTTAATATCGTGTTCGATCTGGTCAGTCACCTGATGGCGCAAATAGGCGCGCTCGCGAATATCCAGAGCGGCCCAGTCGCCATTTGGCACCGCAGCAATCAAGCCCTCGATCACGGCCTCAGGATCGGGAACAGCAGTCAGAAAACACAGATTTCGCAAAGGCGAACGCCGCCAAGCCCGCCGCCAGCCTTTTATTTTTGCCGGATGTGACTGACAAAAACCATGGGTTTTACGGTTGACCAGTGAACCATAGCCAAAGAAAAAAGGGTCATTCATCAGCGCCTCGTTTTATTTGTTTGCAAGTGGACGCAACCTCTTGCGGTCACTTTTTTGCTGCTCTAATGTCACCAATAACATATCGGGAGAATCTGGTTAAATCCAGTGCCGAAGGAGCATGCGCCCCACTAAACTCTCAGGTCAAAAGGACCGATGTGTCATTAAATAACTCTGGAGAGAGGTGCAGTATCTGCATCGGCCGAAGGGATAGCGATCTCAGGCAAACAGGACAGAGGGGGCATCAAAAAAACAGTCTGCGGGCTGTTTAATTGGTGCCGGATTTATTCTCGGTTACTAGCGAAGGGGCGTTTAAATGACTGATTTGAAACGAACAATTCTGAATGGGTTGCATCTGGAGCTGGGTGCTAAAATGGTGCCCTTTGCCGGTTATAAAATGCCGCTGCAATATCCGCTGGGGGTGATGAAGGAACACATCCACACCCGCACACAGGCCGGTCTGTTTGATGTCAGCCACATGGGGCAGGTGATTTTACGGCCGAAATCCGGCGACATATCTGATGCGGCGCTGGCGCTTGAACGGCTGGTGCCGGTTAGTCTTCTGGCCTTGAAAGAAGGGCGTCAACGTTACGCCATGTTCACAAATCCAGCGGGCGGCATCATGGATGATTTGATGGTTGCCAATCGCGGTGATCATCTGTTTGTGGTGGTCAATGCAGCCTGTAAAGACGCCGACATTTCCTATCTGCGCGATGCTTTGGCCGGTGATTGCCATATCGAAGTGATCAATGATCGTGCATTACTGGCCTTGCAGGGCCCATTGGCCGAAAAAGCGCTTTGCGCCATCGCTCCGGCGGCAGCGAATATGAAATTTATGGATGTGGCTGTGCTGAAATCCGAATTTGGCCACCTCTGGGTATCGCGTTCGGGCTACACGGGCGAAGATGGTTACGAGATTTCCGTTAGCAATGATCTGGCGGTTGCCTTTACGCGCACTTTGCTGGCCTGCGAGGGTGTTGAACCCATCGGCCTTGGCGCGCGCGACAGTTTGCGGCTTGAGGCCGGGCTATGTTTGTACGGCAATGACATCGACGAAACCACCAGTCCGGTTGAAGGCGCGATTGAATGGGCCATTCAAAAGGTTAGGCGCACAGGCGGTGAGCGGGCAGGCGGGTTTCCCGGAGCTGCGCGCATTTTGAATGAGCTGGAA
>DOHJ01000191.1:0-387 GCA_003535335.1 Paracoccaceae bacterium
TTCGTGCAAGGAACCGTCAATGTGCGATTTAAACGTCACGCCCTGCTCGGACATTTTGCGCAGATCGGACAGGCTCATAACTTGAAAACCGCCGCTATCGGTTAAAATCGGGCGCTGCCAGTTCATAAACCTGTGCAAACCACCCAGATTGGCAATCCGTTCCGCCGTGGGGCGCAGCATTAAATGATAGGTATTACCCAGCAAAATATCCGCCCCCGTAGCGCGGACATTTTCAGGCAACATCGCCTTAACGGTTGCAGCAGTGCCCACCGGCATAAATGCAGGCGTGCGAATGTCGCCGCGCGGGGTCTGGATTGTGCCGGTACGGGCCTTGCCGTCAGTCGCGGCCAGATTAAATCTAAATTTTTGTGTCATGGTTTGTGTCAT
>DOHJ01000191.1:714-3072 GCA_003535335.1 Paracoccaceae bacterium
TGTGTCATGGTTTGTGTCATGGGCCGAGCCATAAGGTGATTTTAAAACTTGTGCAATTCCTGCACTGGACCTTGGGCGAAATAATCCTTATGTCTTTGCTCAGGAACCCTCAACGAGAAAACCCATGGCTGATGAACCCGAAAATGATCCTTATGTAAATCCGTATGTGCCTTATATGTCAGATCCGGTGCCCCATGCTGCGGACCCGATCGAGGGTCAACATCCGCCGCGCCAACCGGTAGAACCTGCGGCCCAAGGTACGCCGCTGATTGAGCCATCCAGCACCGAGCATGAATTATATGACACGCTTGTCGAGGCTTGCCGGTCAGTCTATGACCCTGAAATTCCGGTCAATATTTACGATCTTGGCCTGATTTACACCATCCAGATTAATGACGAAGGCGATGTTCTGGTGCTGATGTCCCTGACCGCGCCCGGTTGTCCTGTGGCCGGTGAAATGCCTGGCTGGGTTGCCGATGCGATCTCGCCGGTGGCGGGTGTGAAAAACGTCGATGTGCGGCTGATTTGGGAACCCCAGTGGGGCATGGATATGATGACGGACGAGGCCCGGCTTGAATTAGGCTTTATGTAAATAACGACATTAATTGGTCGTTTTCCTGATTGCTGTCTCGGTTTTGTTACTTAATGTTGGCATTAACAACGCAACATCAGGATTAACAAAATGCCGATTAAAACCACCTGCATCGGGGCTTTCCCCAAACCCGACTATCTGCCGATCAAAGACTGGTTCAAGATCGCCCATGCCGCCGATAGCTATACGGATGATGTGGTCAGGGGCTGGAGCGATGACGCGCAGCACGACGCCGAGTTTGAGCGCGCAACCCGCGAGGCCGTGCAAACCCAGATTGATTGCGGCATCGACATCCCCACCGATGGCGAACAGCGGCGCGAAAATTATGTGCATTATCAGTGCAGGTATATGGGCGGGTTTGATTTTGACAATCTGGAACACCGCGTGTTGCGAAACGGGGCCTACGAATCCTATCTGCCCGCCATTCGCGGTAAAATAACCCCGACAAAGGCCGTGTTGCCGCGCGACTATAAACAGGCACAGGGATTTTCGGACCGGCCTGTCAAAATCACCATCCCCGGCCCGATGACCATCATCGGAACCGTGGCCGATTGTTTTTATAACGATGATCAAAAGCTGGCCCTTGATCTGGCCGATGCCTTGAACCGCGAGGTTTTAGCGCTGGCCGATGCGGGTTGCGCATATATTCAAGTGGACGCGCCACTGTTCGCCCGAAAACCCGAAGATGCCGCCAATTTTGGCTATGAGGCGCTAGAGCGGGTGTTTCATGGCGTGCCCGATCACGTTGTGCGCACGGTGCATATGTGCTGCGGCTACCCGGAACATATTGACCAGCCCGATTACCCAAAGGCGGATCATCAGGTTTATCACCAACTGGTTGCGGCGCTGGACGGTAAAATCGATGCGCTTTCAATCGAGGATTGCCATTGCCACAGTGACCTGTCGTTGTTTGAAAAGTTCACTAAAACCACGGCCATTGTCGGGTTTGTCGACATTGCCGTCAGTCAGATCGAATCGATTGACCAAATCGCCGCCCGCATGCGCGAGGTGCTCACCGTAATTGCGCCCGAGCGCCTGATCGCGTCCCCCGATTGCGGGCTGGGTTTTCTAAGCCTTGAACAAACCCGCATCAAACTGACCAACATGTGTAGGGCCGCGGCGATGGTTTGAGCGGCTACAAATGACTGCAAAGCCAATAAGCAGGGCTATATCATGGCCATCTAGGCCAAAAGCACCGCTTCTTTGAATTTCAAGCTTTTTCGAGCAGAACTATAGTCGGCCGGTAAATTTCCCATTTTCAAATCAGGGAATAGCTCCAGGATTTCATCACTGGTATTCTGGTCAAATCCGGCAATGTTTTTACTGTTGGGCTGGAAACTTTCGCTGGCGCAACCTTCGGCAAAAATGATTTCGTGCTGGTCAAACTGGTCAAACAGGATATGGAAATATGTCACCATACCGCGGGGTTTTCTAACAACAGCTCCATCCGAAAGCAGAGCCTTGGCTGGAACTAGAACTTCGACTTGGCCAAACAACATTTCAGCCTGCCAGCCGAAAACCAGCATCCGGTGCTGCGGCGAAACCAAAAGATCACGGCGATTGCCAAGTGTTCCTTTGCGAAACAGGATTGGGGCCAGATTATCAATTGCAGGCCGTCTGGTGCTGCCAATCCAGCGGATCGGTTGCATGGCGTGGTCCATGGTTTTGAGCATATCACCGATCACCAGCTGCTCGATCAGCACGTCGCCTTTGTCCGTTTCAATATGCGTACCGGCAGTAAAACAAGGCACAAGATCATCATAATC
>DOHJ01000223.1:0-2545 GCA_003535335.1 Paracoccaceae bacterium
CATAGTGATTCGGAAATTAAATGTAGAGGTGAAGAATTCATGGAAACAATTGTAAAATTAGGTTAAGATTGGCCACAATATATTTGGCAATAGTCGCCCTATAGATGTGAATTTTTACTAACATTCTACCAATAAAAAATAATTCCAAAAATTTTTTCAATCAATTCAAATGCTTACAATACCTGTCCTTTTGTTAGGCTCGTAAAATAAAGCAATTATGTCTATTTTATGATAGATAGAAGACGAATTAGAGAGATTGATAAGCCACTTAACTTGCTGCTGCCAATAAATCCTTTCCGCTGCTCGGAAGGTGATTAGTGTAAATTTGGATTTAAATCTTAGCTTTGTTGTTAGGATTTCCTTCATGCTTAGTGAGGGGCTGCATGTGTTGTGCCTGTCAAAATTCCATAGTTTTGATGTAGTGTGAAGGTTAAAGTATGACATATTTTTCAAATAATGGATTTGCGGATGTTAGTGTTTCTAGCATTCCAAAACTTGGTATTTACCGCAGAGCTGTCAAACGTGTTCTGGACGTTGCGATTTCTATAATTCTGATACCGATTGCGTTGCTTATCTTGGTTCCTGCTGCATTTCTTGTTTCGCTTGATGGCGCTGCGCCATTTTACTGGCAGAAACGTATTGGCAGAAATGGCCGCGTTTACAGCATGCTGAAATTACGCAGCATGGTGCCGAATGCTGATGCTATGTTAAACGATTATTTGGACGAAAACCCCAAAGCGCGGCGCGAATGGGATGAGTTGCAAAAGTTGAAAAATGACCCGCGTATTACCCCTATCGGCCGTATCATTCGCAAAACCTCGATTGATGAGCTGCCGCAGATATGGAATGTATTAACCGGTGATATGTCTCTGGTTGGGCCGCGCCCAATAATGTGTAATCAACGCAAATTATACCCGGGTTTAGATTACTATTCGATGCGCCCGGGCATTACTGGCTATTGGCAAATATCGGACCGCAATGAATGTAGTTTTGCAGAACGCGCATTGTTTGATGCTGAATATCATAATGAGATGTCATTTGGCACAGACATTGCCGTTCTTACACGAACTGTCGGTGTTGTGCTTCGCGCAACAGGCCACTAATCCAGATTTTGCAGCTCTCACCCAGCTCCAAGAACCATTCCAGTTTAATAATTGCAATCGTATATATTTCAGATGGCACGCTCGCCAATTGAGCCTGCTCTCAATAATTATGGAATCCTTCGACCAGGTCTTATGGAGTGGAAAATTGCGGCGACAAGAGCACAGAAAAGGTTTGATTGTGTATTGATGTTATCTGCCTGACGACTTCTAAGTTTTGGCTTGCTATAAACTGTTAATGCCTGTGGAACCGGATCAGCAATAACTAAGGATAGACTGTAACAGATGCCAAATATGATTGCATATCTTGCACTTTTGGTTTGGCCAGTTGCAACGTATTTATTTTTTAAATATTTACCACCATCACGGGCTTTGATCTGGACGGTATTGGGCGCTTATTTATTATTACCCCCACTGCCAGCGATGTTTGATTTTCCGCTCATGCCCCCCTTGAGCAAAGAAACCCTGCCAAATTTAACGGCGTTTCTGATTTTCTTGTTCGTGCTTCAAGGCAAGCGCTCGATATTGCCTAAATCCGGCGTGGCCCGCCTGTTGATTGCTGTTTTCATCTTAACGCCGATTGCAACGGTGCTAACAAACCAAGAACCCCTTATATTTTTAGCAGCAGGGCTTCCCGGTTTAAGGCCGTTGGATGCTATTGCTTTGTCTATGAATCAGGCAATCTTGTTGCTAGGCTATTTAATGGCCCGATCCTTGTTGACCACAGCAGAGGCGCAACGGGATTTATTGGTCGCACTTTTAATGGCTGGCCTAGTTTATTCGTTGCCAATGCTGATTGAAATTCGTCTTAGCCCCCAAGTTAATATGTGGGTTTACGGTTTTTACCAGCACCTGTTTGAACAGGGAATGCGCGGTGACGGATATCGCCCTGTGGTGTTTTTATTTCACGGCATTTGGGCCGCATTTTTTGTAATGACAACGGCGATAGCAGGTTTTGCCCTGTGGCGGGTCGAGCCACAAAAAGTAGGCACAAGATACCTGTTTTCGGCTCTCTATCTTTTGGCGTTGCTCGTTCTTTGTAAAACGCTTGGGGCGTTGTTATTTGCAATATTACTGGTGCCTTTGGTTGTGTTTGCTTCATCGAAAATGCAGCTGAGAGTCGCCATGGCATTGGCCTTTTTAGCGATGACTTACCCCGTTTTAAAAGGGGTGGATTTAATACCGACAAATATAATGCTTGATGCAGCCTCCAAGGTTAGCGGTGAGCGGGCAAACTCGCTTAATTTCAGATTTAAAAACGAAGACATGCTACGTGAACGTGCAGCGAAAAAACCATTATTTGGCTGGGGATCTTGGGGGCGCAACCATTTACACGACCCGATCGACGGGACAATTACAAGCGTTACCGATGGCCGCTGGATTATCACTTTGGGTGTTTTTGGCTGGTTTGGTTTTATTGCCGAATTTGGCTTGCTAGGATTGCC
>DOHJ01000223.1:2937-4169 GCA_003535335.1 Paracoccaceae bacterium
TACCTTGGGCCATTGGCGTTGCTGCTTGCGGTTAATCTGGTTGATTTAATCCCGAATGCAACACTTACAACAATGACGTGGCTATTGTCAGGATCGTTATTGGGTCATGCAGAGTTATTGGCAAAACGCCGCAAAGAATCCGGCAGGTTGGTGTCAAAAACATCCAAACGACGAACTGTAATGTAACAGGACATAAATGTGCCAGATAAAGTTCTAATCAACAAACCAAACGTGCTGCTGATTGCCGAAGCAGCAAACCCTGAGTGGGTTAGTGTGCCTTTGGTTGGCTGGTCTTTGGCTGTTGCGCTTGGCAAGGTCGCCAATGTTCATATCGTCACCCAAATCCGCAACAGGGATTCATTTTTGCGGGCAGGCATGGTTGAGGGGCGGGATTTCACGGCCATTGATTCCGAGGCATTCGCCCGCCCCTTATGGAAGCTGGGAAGCGTGTTGCGGATGGGTGAAGGCAAGGGATGGACAGCATTACAAGCGGTTTCGGCCTTGTCTTATCCGTATTTTGAACGCCTGATCTGGAAGCAGTTCGGGGCCGATATCAAAGCCGGTAAATATGATATTGTTCACCGCGTCACACCTCTTTCCCCGACGATCAGTAGCCCAATTGCGGCCAAATGCGCGCGCGCTGGTGTGCCATTTATCATGGGTCCGTTAAACGGCGGGGTTCCTTGGCCCAAAAGTTTTGATGCTGAACGACGTCAGGAACGCGAATGGCTGTCTTATGTTCGCGGGGTTTATAAGGCGCTGCCGGGGCGCAAAAAAACATTGAAACATGCCTCTGCAGTGCTGGTCGGCTCACGCCACACCCAAAGCGAGATACCGGATAATTTACAAGATAAATGCATATACATGCCTGAGAATGCCATTGATCCGGCCAGGTTTTCAAATAATGCAAAACCGGTTAATGGAGTTTTGCGGGCCTGTTTTATTGGCCGGATGGTGCCTTACAAAGGCCCTGATATGTTGCTTCAAGCCGCCTTGCCTTTGCTAAATTCAGGCGAACTGAAAATTGATATGATCGGCGATGGCCCGATGCTGGAGCAGTTGAAATCTATTGTAACCGATTGCGCGGATGCGGTCACGTTTCACGGCTGGTGCGCGCATGAACAGGTTCAGGATATTGCGGCAAACTGCCAGCTGTTTGCATTTCCGTCTATTCGCGAATTCGGCGGAGGCGTGGTTCTGGAAGCAATGGCGCTGGGCCTGACGCCGTTGAT
>DOHJ01000223.1:4573-10085 GCA_003535335.1 Paracoccaceae bacterium
ATCAAATCATATCTGAATTTCGGGAAAAATTGAAAACGATCGTGCAAGCACCGGATATATTAAGCGCCACTGGCGCTGCCTCGCGCAAGCGTGTGCAGGATTATTTCACTTGGGATAAAAAAGCACAGCAAGTTTCGCAGGTTTATGACTGGGTTTTAAAACAGGGTGAAAAACCTGAATTTTTCGAGGGTTTAAGATAACTCACGTGCCGGAATTCCGGCAACTGTAACGCCGGCTGCCACATCCTTGGTGACAACCGCATTTGCGCCAATGCGTGCGTGATCTCCAATCGTCAATGGTCCCAATATTTTTGCCCCTGCACCAATATCCACATGCCCGCCAACAACCACTTTGCCAGATAGTGTGACCTGATGGAAAATCATGCAGTTCGGCCCGATTTCTGCATCCGGATGCAAAATTATTCCGGTTGGGTGCGGCAAACGCAATCCGCCATCAATCTGCATGTGTAGATGTATTTCACTTTGGGTAATAATGGACCAAAAACCATGCACCACGACCCAGTATTTTGCCGCTATTTTACCAATCAACCCACCGCGTTTTTGCGCCTGCTGATAGCGGCGCACAGCGCGCACTAATTTTGGCCCGGAATCGCGAAATCCGCGCACATATTCGCGGCTCCAGTCGGGGATTGTGGCGCTTACATTTAGATCCGAAGCCAAACCGGCCTCCTATTCGTTAAATCAGGTTTGATTTTGGCCTGTTTATAAGGCGTGTGCAAGGGGTAACACATGACATTTCAATGCTTTGCAGTCTTGACGGATCGTACCAATTTGCGCGTTATAGCCAGATGATCAGACACAATAAAAAATGACTTACCGCAGTGAAATTGACGGGCTGAGAAGCATCGCCGTAATGGCCGTGGTGTTGTTTCATTTCGGCGTGCCCGGTTTTGGTGGCGGTTTTGTCGGGGTAGATGTTTTTTTTGTGATCTCCGGTTTTCTAATTGGTGGAATCTTGTGGAAAGAGCTGGCCGCAACGGGCCGCATAACATTTTCCCGATTCTACAGCCGCCGTATTAAACGGCTGGCCCCGGCCTATGTTGTGATGGTGTTGGTCACTTTTGCCTTTGCGTGGATGATATTATTGCCGTTTGAGTTCAGGGAGTTTGGCAAGGCAATGATTGCCTCAACGGTTTACCTCTCGAACGTCTTATTTTACCGGCAATCCGGCTATTTCGACAGTGGAGCGGAAGAAAAAGCATTATTACACACATGGTCTCTATCTGTTGAAGAACAATTTTACATTGCATTGCCGTTGCTTTTGTTGGTGTTAAGCCGAAATAAAACAATGCTAATAACTATTTTAGCCCTGATATTTACCGCCTCTCTAGCAGCCAGTATCCTTACAACCTTCAGCTCTCAAAGTGCTGCGTTTTATCTATTTCAATATCGAGCCTGGGAGATGTTGGCCGGCGTTTTGTTGGCGATCTATGGTCAGAAAAAATTGTTTAACTGGCAAATATCGGCATGGTTATCTTGGCTTGGGATAGTACTGGTATTTGGTGGGATATACTTCATTGATGCGGCCACTGGTTTCCCTGGTTATCAGGCGATTTTCCCAGTGTTAGGCACTGTATTGCTGTTGTTGAATGGGCGAAATAATAATATTGTAAACCGGATTTTGTCATCAAAAATACCGGTTGCCATTGGGTTGATTTCATACTCGTTATACCTTTGGCACTGGCCGGTTTTCGTATTGTCCAGCTATTATGTGGATGGCTACACCAGTGCAGTTGAACCTTTTTTATGGGTGGTTCTAAGCATCTTTCTTGCATGGGGATCATGGCGATTTGTCGAGCGCCCTTTCCGCCTAGCAAACAACGTATCCACGACAGTTGTATTCGTTTCTGCCGCCTTGGTTTCCATACTATTATTGGCAATCGGCGCAGCGGTGTTTTTGAAAGATGGATTTCCCCAAAGGTTTGGGACCGCCGCTACTATTCATATCAATGCATCCGCCGATTTTCTGCAAGATTGGAGCCGCTGTTATGTCCCTCAATCCGGTAATTTTGCAGGTGTCGAGATTTGCCCGATCGGGCCTGACGACCAAGATCCAAAAGTTGTGATCTGGGGTGATTCCCATCTGCGGGCTTTCAAAGAGGGCATTGCCCAATTGGCGCGTGAAAAGAATGTTTCTGCGTTGTTGATTTGGCATGCAGGATGCCCGCCACTGTTTGAGGTCACAAAACAGGAATCCGCTGCCAGTACTGAAGAAGACAAAAATTGCACCACAGCAAATCAGCGGATAAGAGCAGCCCTTCCCGAATTGGGAATAGACCGGATTCTGTTGGTTGGGCGCTGGGCATATTACGCGCAAGGGGCCGGAATAGGGCTTGATTCTCATAACAAAATCAAGCTTTCCATACCTTTTTCGCAGGCTATGAGCGCTACTATTTCCGAGCTTGGAGAGACATTTTCGGACATCTTTATCCTTAGGCAAGTGCCCGAAATTCCTAATTATGATTCTCGCAAAATTTCCCGATTGCTGGCCCATGGCAACAGCGGCGTGGGGAAAGAAATCGAGGATATGCAGAATGTTTCGACCAAGGATCTTGAAAGCAGAATAGAAACCTCAGAGGTTGCATTCGCCGGGCTTGATGTAACAATTATAGACCCTTGGCCGCTGCTTTGTGACGAAAAATCATGTGCCGTTGTGCACGATGGCAAGGGCTATTATTTTGACAATAACCACGTGACAAACACCGGCGCACGTCAGTTACGACAAATTTTCAATCCGGTATTTAGGTTTCCTGAAAGGGGTTTGGAAAATGGTGGATAATGCGTCACGGAAAATATGGGATGTCATTGTCATCGGCACTGGCATGGGTGGCGGTCCAATCGGGCGTGTTTTGGCTCAAGCAGGGTTGTCTGTGCTGTTTCTTGAAAAAGGCCCAATGGGCGCGCCTGCAGAAGAGCAGACCTTGGACAGTGAGGTGTTTGACCCCGTTGCACGACAGGTTCGTGGTTATTGGCCAAAACCGATAAAAGCCATAATTAATGGGCATATGAGCGAGTTTTTTGCACCAATAGGCGCAGCGGTTGGCGGCTCATCCGTTTTTTATGCGGCCACACTGGAAAGACCCGAGCGGCGGGATATTGATAGTATAAATACAATGCCACATCCTACGGGTGGATGGCCTGTTTCCTACGACGAATTCCTGCCCTATTTCACAAAAACAGAACAGATGTTTTATGTTCATGGCCAAGAAGATCCGCTATATCAGGACGGCCCTTCCAATCTGATCCAGCCGCCAGAAACCACGCCTGAGGATAAAGCCATGAAGGATGGTTTTAAGGCCAAAGGGCTGCACCCGTATCACGCGCATATGGCAATTAAGAACATGCCGGAATGTATGCAATGCCTTGGCAAAAAATGTCCGCACGGGGGTAAAATGGATGGGCGCAGTGCAGGGGTTATGCCCGCGTTAGAGACTGGTAATGCTGAAATTATTGATATGTGCGAAGTAACTGCCCTAAAGGGTGAGGCCGGCAGTATTAGTCACATAATTGCAAGCCGAAAAGGTCAAACCCTAACCTTTCGTGCCCGCTGTTATGTCTTGGCTGCAGGTGCGCTTAGCTCGCCTCGGTTGTTGTTGGCATCGGCATCAGATGAATGGCCAAACGGCTGCGCAAACAGCAGTGGACTGGTTGGGAAAAATCTGATGTTTCATTTGAATGAAATGTTCGCGGTATTTCCCAAGTCAGACAGCAATGGGCCTTCAAAAGCGATTGCAATGCGCGACCTTTATAATGACAATCAAGATCGTCACGGTATGATGCAGGCGATGGGAATTGATGCATCTTACGGTGAAATTGTGCATTATCTGAATATGATGTTTGACCGTTCATTCCTGAGCCGGTTAAAATTCTTGCGGCAGTTCACCCGAATCCCTGCAATGATTGCGATAAAGATTTTCGGGCGGGCTAAAATTTTTGTCGGGCTGCTGGAGGATTTGCCTTACAAAGAAAACCGTGTGGAATTTAATGCGGATAAGCCCGATGAAATTCAAGTCCATTACCGGTTTACACCCGAGCTGTTGCAGCGCCGCCGTAGCTTTCGAAAACGGATAAAAAAGGCAATGCGTGGTCAGCGTAGCGCATTTATCGGTTTTCAGCCGGAGCTGAATTTTGGGCACGCCTGCGGTACAGTTTGTTTTGGCTCAGATCCGTCCAGCAGTGTCTTGGATAGAAATTGCCGGGCGCATGACGTTGATAATTTATATGTTGTAGATTCATCTTTTATGCCTACTTCTATGGGTGTTAATCCCAGTTTGATGATTGCTGCGAATGCGTTGCGTGTGGGCGATCATATCATCGTAGATTTGACAGGAAAAGAAGGGCAAGACCGTGACTAACAAGGCGAAAAAGCTAACGGATGGTATTGCTGTTGTAACGGGCGCAGGGTCGGGGCTTGGGCGTGCCTTGGCGATCGGTTTGGCTGATTCGGGAATGCAGGTTGTGGGGTTTGGCAGACGGGAAAATGCGTTGCAGGAAACCTGTGATCTAATAGCGGACGGGCGCTTTATCCCGATGGTTGTTGACATAGCAGATGGCGTTTCTGTGCGCCGTGCTTTTTCTAAAATCCGCAAGCTGGGTGATGTAACTATCCTGATAAACAATGCCGGGGTTTTTCCGCGCCGTGATTGTCTGGATGAAACCGCTGAAAGCTTTATGCAGACAGTCGCAATAAATCTGGGCGGCACCTTTGCTTGTAGCCGCGCGGCATTGGAAACCATGACTGAAACGGGCGTTGGCCGGATCATAAACGTATCAAGCTTTGCCGATATTGCCCCGATGCCGGCTGCGGCTGCCTATAGTGTATCCAAAGGTGCCGGCCAAATTTTAACCCGCGCGTTGGTGGCCGATCTAGGCGACAGGTTTCCCGGTATTGTGATTAGCACCTGGATGCCCGGAATGCTGGCGACAGACATGGGAATACCTGATGGCTTGCCGCCACAGGTATCTGCCGGATGGGGCATAAAATTAGCGCTTTGGCATGATCCTGAATTAAATGGCGTGGTGTTTGAGCAAGACAGCGAGATATTGCCTCCGCGTTCCTTGAAAGGCCGCATCAAGGATAAATTACTAGGCAGAGCCCGCAAACCAAGGCGGATTTCCTAATGCCAACGCTGGCGCAATGCCGCAATTATATGTTTTGGCAAAACCCCGAAACAGCGCATGTAGCGAACAAATAAACGACCCGGATTTGACAGCAAGCGCCACGCCCATTCCATTGCAATTGCCCGTACCCAACGTGGTGCGCGCTTTTGCTCTCCGGCCAGAAAATCCAGTCCAGCACCGATCGAGACAAATCCGACTTTTTCCGCGACCTTGCGACCTCGCGCAGCAAATAGTTCCTGTTTCGGTGCGCCAAGGGCAATGAAACATAAGCCGACTTTATCTGCATTCAGAGTTTCGTAAATCCGGGTTACTGCATCGCCGTCAGGGTCAAACCCGAATGCTGGCGAAATTTGCGTGATGATCTGCAAATC
>DOHJ01000223.1:10456-13581 GCA_003535335.1 Paracoccaceae bacterium
CGGTACTGCCAACAAGAGCAACTTTTACATTTTCTTGTGCTGCAATTTTCGCGATTGGCAGAATTAATTCCGATCCGGGCATCAATTCAACCGGCGATTTGGCCAGTCGGGAAAGCCAGACAATTGGATTGCCATCCGCCACAATAATATCCTGCGCGATATAGGCTTTGCGAAAACCGATATCGGCGTTTAATTTCACCAGATGATCCAGATTAAGCGTGGCTAAAGCAAAACCTTGCCCGCGCCTGAACCTATTTCTGATTTCTTGCCATAGATCTGCCGCTTTGGCAGTGTTAACTGTTACTTGTTCCGCTCCAAATTGGAAATCCACGGCTAATACCCTTTTGACAAAAAACCAACAGAACCGATCTAACACAACTTATGCACATATCCGACTGGAAATTTAGACTATTCAGCTATAATCTATCACCAATATTTAGGGTGTTTAGTGCCGATCGAGGGCTGTCATGACGTCTATCGCAATAATCGGCTGCGGTTTTGTTGCCGATCTTTACATGAGATCACTGGAGCAGTTTCAGGATTTAAGCATAGATTATGTTTATGACCATAATCCTGCGCGCCTTGCGACATTCTGCGATTATTGGAAATTGAAACCTGCTCAAACGCTGGACAGCCTATTGACGGCATTAGAGCCTGAAAGCATTCTCCTTAATCTGACCAACCCATCGGCGCATTTTGAAATCAATCAGGCCTGTTTGCTGGCTGGCCACCATGTTTATTCTGAAAAACCACTGGCTATGGATATGGCGCAGGCCAATGCGCTGCTTGGTCTGGCCAAAGAGCGTGGCCTGATGCTGGCCTCGGCCCCTTGCAGTGTTTTAAGCGAAACCGCCCAGACGCTTGCCAAGGCCGTGCGTGATGATGTGGTTGGCACACCGCGGCTTATTTATGCCGAGCTAGATGATGGATTTATCCCGCAAGCGCCTTACCGCGACTGGAAAAGCGAAAGCGGAGCGCCATGGCCGTTTGAAGACGAGTTTCGCACCGGTTGCACGTTGGAGCATGCCGGATATTATCTAAGCTGGCTAATCGGAATTTTTGGGCCGGTAGACCGTGTGGTTGCCGCATCCGCCGCTTTGATTCCTGACAAAGAAATTGACACAGACACGCCTGATTTTTCCGTTGCCGTTTTGTTTTTCAAAAGCGGTGTTGTGGCACGGCTGACCTGTTCAATTGTTGCGCCGCATGATCACCAGATCAGGGTGATTGGTGACAAGGGTGTTTTGGCGGTTAAAAAGGCTTGGGATAATGCGGCCCCTGTGCGGTTTCATCGTCGCTTCAGGATCCGGCGCAGGTTGATTGATCACCCGATCGGCAAAAAAGTACGTTTAAAAGGTCCGCGCCCATCCAAGGTAAAACGTCGCGGCGCGGCCTCGATGAATTTTGCTCTTGGTCTTGCGGAAATGATGGCGGCACTTCGTGAAGGTCGTGATTGCCGGATGTCGGCTGATTTTGCGCTGCACATTAACGAGGTCACGCTTGCGATCCAGAATGCCCGCGCCACCGAAGGTGTGCAGAAAATGCAAACCAGTTGCGAGGTGCTAAAACCAATGACTTGGGCAAGATGATGACGCATGTTGTAATGCTAACCGGCGCGGCCGGATTTGTTGGCCGGCACACGGTTGATGAAGCCCGAAAGCGTGGTCACAAGGTTTGTGCCGTTGTTCGGAGCGCTAAAAACATACCCAAAAGTTGGGAAAATGATGCGGGCATTGTGATCGTGGTTTGCGATCTTGCTACTGATACAGCTGTGTTGGGTTCGGCTTTAAATAATGTTGATAGCGTGATCCATATTGCAGCGTCTTTATCGGGTGATGATACAGTCCAGCAGCGCGATACGATTAAAGCCACGGAAAATATTTTGGCAGGAATTGAGGAACAATCCAAGCCAGTGCATCTGGTGCTTGCCAGCACAATTTCGGTTTATGATACCATGTCGGTTAGGACTGGTGGCATAGTTGACGAGCAAACCAAACTAGAGCCTAATGCAGCCAAAAGGGATGCCTATTGCCGTGCCAAGCTATTGCAAGAAACCATCTGTAGAAATGCAAATATAGCCAAGCTTAGCATCCTTAGAATTGGTGCTGTTTTTGGAAGGGGCCGTATCTGGAATAGCCATATCGGCATTGGGATCGGGCCGGTTTTGCTTCGGATCGGTGGTCAGGGTGAATTGCCTCTATGTTACGTAAGGCATTGTGCCAAAGCGTTGGTATTGGCTGTAGAAAACCCTGCGGCAGTGGTGAATGTGGTTGATGATAACCTGCCTGATAGAGCCACATTTATCGCGGATTTGCAAAAAACAGGTTGGTCAAAAATAGTGGTCCCACTGTCATGGAAACTTCTGGATCTCTTGGCATTAGCAGCTCGTCCATTGCCTGTTTCCTTACCCGGATTATTACGCAGGCCAGTGTTACATGCCAGAATGAAACCGTTAAAATACAGCAATGCGCGCCTGCACAAGCAACTGGGATGGACACCTGATTGCAGTTTTGAGCAAGCCATGCAGGAGGCAAAACAATGACAGGGCCGATTGCCTATCTGACCGGTGAATACCCCCGCGCGACAGATACATTTATCCAACGCGAAGTGTCTGGTTTGCGCGATTGCGGCATCAAGGTTTTGACCTGCTCCATTCGCAAAACCGGTGCTGAACATATTGTCGGTGACGAACAACGTAGAGAAGCAAAGCAGACTTTTTATGTGCTGAATGCTGCAAAGAAACCGTTGCAATTGATCCGCTGTCATTTCAGCGCAATTGCCAGATCGCCCGGGCGCTATTTTAAGGGTTTCAAACTTGCCATTAAAACCCGTCCGGCAGGATTAAAGTCACTATTATACCAACTTTTCTATTTTATCGAAGCCGTGGTTTTGGCCGATCATTTGCATAAAAACGGCGTTAAACAATTGCATAACCATATTGCCAAATCCAGTTGTACTGTTGCGATGCTGGCCAGCGAGGTTAGTGGCATTCCGTTTAGTTTCACCTTGCACGGCCCTGATATTTTCTTTGAACCCCACAAATGGCGGCTGGATGAAAAAATCGCGCGTGCCCGCTTTGTGGCCTGCATTAGTCACTATTGCCGCAGTCAGGCAATGGCATTTAG
>DOHJ01000223.1:13971-19073 GCA_003535335.1 Paracoccaceae bacterium
TATGAGAATCCAGCGAAAAAAAGTGGAAATAACTTGCTGTTTGTTGGCCGCCTTGCTGCGGTTAAAGGGCTGCCTATTTTGTTTCAGGCGCTTCAAGGCTTGTTAGAAAAGCATCCCGAACTACATCTGACCTTAATTGGTGACGGCCCCGACCGTGAAGTGCTGGAAAAACAGGCTCTAACCTTGGATAATAGGGTGGATTTTGTAGGTTATAAATCCCAATCAGAGGTGGCCGAATATTTGAAAAAAACCGATATTTTGGTTCTACCCAGCTTTGCTGAAGGTGTCCCCGTTGTGCTGATGGAGGCAATGGCCGCGCGCGTGCCCGTTGTCACCACAAGAATTGCCGGAGTGCCGGAATTGGTGGAAGATCAGGTTTCAGGCATCTTGGTTGCACCCGGAGATGAAGCCGCCCTAGCTGCGGGAATTTCCACGGTTTTATCAAATTTACCCCTGCGTAAAAAAATGGGTAATTCGGGGCGAAAAAAAGTTACTGAGCAGTATAATGTAAAAACAGAATCTGCTTGGCTGGCCGATATTTTCACAGCATACCAAAATGGGGATATTATCGGGTTACGCCCATCTGGAAAGAATGAGTGATGAGTACAAAAAACCTTGCCATTGTTTTTATCGGCCGTAACGAGGCAGAGCGGTTAGAGCGCTGTCTGGAATCGCTGAAAGGCATCGACGCAGAACTGGTCTATGTCGATTCCGGCTCAACAGATAACAGCGTATTAAATGCTAAAAATGCAAATGCTAAAATCGTTGAGCTAAGTCCAGACCGCCCGTTTTCCGCCGCCCGGGCCCGCAACGAAGGTTTTGAGGCGCTGGAAAACGTGCCGGAGTTTGTGCAATTTATCGACGGCGACTGCGCGATGCAGCCAGAGTGGATAGAGCCGGCGATTAAAGCGATGCAACAAGATCCCAAGCTGGGAATTGTCACCGGTTGGCGCTCTGAAATTTACCGAAATAAAAGCGTCTATAACGCCCTGTGTGATTTTGAATGGCGCCGTGAGGCCGGTGAAATTTCGGTCTGTGGTGGTGATATGCTGGTGCGTAGTGCGGCCTTTGTTAAGGTTGGCGGGTTCAATGAAACAGTTATTGCTTCCGAGGACGAAGAGATTTGCTTGCGTATCGGCAAGGCGGGTTGGAAACTTAGGCGCTTGCCGATTGAAATGACCCGACACGACATTGCAATGACCAAGTTTAGTGAATGGTGGCAGCGCGCGGTGCGCAGCGGACATGGTTTTGCACAAGTTGGCACAATGCATCCGGAACATTTCAAAATTGAGCGTAAACGCGCAGTCGTTTTTGCTGGGATCCTGCCCTTTTTGGCATTGCTTGCGGTCGCATTTTGGCCCTACGGTCTAATCGCAATAGCAGCTGTTTATCTGCGTTCCTACATCCGCAGCTCACAAGGTTTAGCGCAGGCAGGCTTGGCGTCAGGCGAAGCATGGCATCATGGCCTGTTCCTTGTGTTGTCCAAATTCCCCAATTTGATTGGAATGGGCGTTTTTTATTGGCGAAGACTGCGTGGCCATAAAATGAACATTATTGAGTATAAATAAGCTAAAATGTTTTGATAAAAGAAAGTACGATGATGAATAATACCATCAGGGTTGCCATAGTGGGTGCCGGATACATTGCCGATTGGCACGCCGATGCGCTTAAAGTAACTAAAGGAGTCGAGCTAAGGGCCGTTTGCGACACCTCTGCAACCAATGCCGAGGCTTTGGCAAATCTGCACGGGGCGCAGGTTTTTACCTCGCTTGATGACCTTATTGCATCAGGTACGGTTGATGCCGTTCATATCCTGACCCCGCCACAAATGCATCGTGATCTGGCTGTTACAGCTCTGAATGGCGGCTTGCACTGTCTGGTTGAAAAACCGGTTGCCCTGTCCCATGCCGAAACTGCCGAAATAGTTGCGGCCGCCAAAGCAAACGGAAAACAATTTGCAGTCGGACATAATTTTATGGGCTTGCCATCTTATGACCGGTTAAAAAACAAATTGGCATCTGGAAAGCTGGGCCGTATTTCGTCTGCCGAATTTAACTGGAATTTCCCGCTTTCGCCGCTTCGCTCTGGTCCTTACGGTTTGTGGTTGATGCGCGAGCCGAAAAACCTGCTGCTAGAGCTTGGCCCGCATTTATTCGCATTCGCAGTGGATTTGTTTGGCACACCTGAAATTGAATATCTCAGCTTAAGCAAACCGGTTAGTTTTCCTGACGGGCAATTGCGCAAACAATCGTGGCGCATCCTTGCCCGCGCCCACACGGATGATGGCGATGTTGATTTAACCTTTAATCTGTCACTGGTTGAAACGGCTGATGATCGCTCTGTAACGCTGCGTGGTTCCAGTGCGATGGCGCGATTGGATTACGCTGCGGATACGCTGGTGATTGCTGCGGAAAACGCCTCTGATATTGTGGTAAATCCGCTGAATAAACAGCTTTCCCTCACTTGGCAAAACTTCCGCGAAGGTGCTGTGAATGCCACGCGGCAAGTGACCTCGCTTTATTGCAAAAGCCCCTATGGCCTTAGTTTTCAAGGCACGGTGGCGCGGTTTTATGATGCGGTCAAGAACAACACAGCGATGGATAGCCGCTTTGACGGGGATGCTGCGTTAAAAGTTATGCAGGCAATCGATGATGTTATCGAACTTATGCCGCAAACCGAACCGGTTAAAATGCCGACGAAACAGCGCAAAACCAATCCGGATGTTCTGGTGATTGGCGGCACAGGATTTATTGGCCGCCGTTTGACCGAGGCACTGGTTGAGCGCGGTCATGATGTGCGGGTTCTTAGCCGTGGTAGCAGCAATCCGTTTTCCCATCTTGGGGCTTCGGTTGAAATTGCCTCGGCATCGTTAAGCGATGCGCAAGGTTTGCAAGCGGCAATGACAGGGATCAAAGCCGTTTACCATTTGGGTAAATCACTGGATTCCACCTGGCAAGCCTGCCTGCAAAATGATGTTGGCGTGACCGTTGGCATTGCCAAGGCCGCCCTTGCTGCAGGGGTTGAGCGCTTTGTTTATACCGGCACGATTGCGTCTTATGACATGTCCGATCCTGCTCAGACAATCACCGAAAAAACCGGCTTTGGCGAAGATATGACAGACCGAAATTTATACGCCCGATCCAAAGCGATGTGCGAGATGCGTCTGCTGGAAATGGCCAAGACCGAAGGTCTGCCGCTGACCATAGCGCGGCCCGGCATTGTGGTTGGCGCGGGTGGCCCATTACAGCATTGGGGTATTGGCCGCTGGCACGGGGCCGGTGCGGTGCGGATCTGGGGAAGTGGCAAAAACATCCTGCCGTTTGTGTTAATTGATGACGTGGCCGAGGCGTTGGTGAAAATAATCGAGGTTGAGGCTGCGATTGGCCAATCGGTGAATTTGATTGGTGATCCGATGCTGACGGGCCGCGATTATTTTGATGCTATTCATACTGCACTAGGGGCGCGGATCACGGTGAAATCGGGATCATTGCATGCGTTTTACCTAAGCGGTAGCATGAAATACCTGTTGAAAAAATATGCGCTGCGCCGCAAAGGTTTAAATAATGCGTCATTGAAAGACTGGAAATCGCGCGCGCATTATTCGCCGTTTGATAACCGTTATGCCAAAGAGTTACTTGATTGGCATCCGGCTGCGGATAAAAATGAATTCGTTCGCGCTGCGATAACCGATGCAAACCTGTTTGGCTTTTAACTTGGAAAAGCAGGAGAATCTGGAGCAAATATGTCCGATGAAATAAACCCGAACGATGCAAGCCAGAGTGCTGAAACACAAACGCAATCAACGGCGTTAGTGGCCTTGGATGACTGGGACTGCTTTGAGAGGATTGCGCTTAATAATCGGGTTCTTGAAAAAAATCTTGTGATTAGCGCAATGCGCAAAGATCCTGCGTATAAAGCCTTTGATATTTTGCGCACCCGGATGTTGCAAACCATAGGCGAAAAAGGCTGGCACAGGATAGGCATCACATCGCCGACAGATGGGTGCGGTAAAACCTTTGTCGCAGCCAACCTTGCAATCAGTTTGGCCCGTGGTGAAACCAACAGGGTTTTACTGATGGATATGAACTTGCGCAAACCTGATATGGCGCGTGTGCTGGGAATTCAGCGCAGCATTTCAATGGCCGATTATTTGTCGGGAATCATTGATCCTGAGGAATTTTTTCTGCGCTTGGGTCCAAGCCTTGTGGCCGGACTGAATAGCAAGCAGACCAAGGATGTGGCAGAACTTGTTCAAACCGATATGACGGCAGATGTTCTGGATGAAATCCAGGATATTCTGGCTCCGGATGTAACCATTTTTGATCTGCCGCCGATGCTGTCCAGTGATGATGCCATGGCCTGTTTGCCGCATTTGGACGCCGTATTGCTTGTTGTCGGTGGCGGGATGACGACAGAAGCGGAAATTCGCGATGCCGAGAGACTGCTGCAAGACCAAACGCCTTTGTTAGGTGTTATTTTGAACAATGCAGAAGATTAGAAATTTGGATTTTCGCGGCTTTATTCTGCTCTTTATTACAACAAAATACGCACTGATACAAATCAGAGCGCGTCTACCCGAATAACGTATTCAGTATTAATTGTTTGACCGGCGCGCAAGCGAAATGCCGTAGCCACACCATGCGAAGCAATCGGGTTTTTGCCCCAATTGCCAACATCCGGCCCCAGATCAAAAGCCCCGCAAATCGGCTCTATCCCGACCCCCTCAAAGCGGCCCAGCCACGGGTATTCATCCCGCCCGCGGTTTGAAACCCATAACAGCAGGCTGGGAAACAGGCGTTGATCATACTCCACACCGACTTGATATTTTTCTTCGTGATTGGTCAGGCGAACCGGACCTTTAACACCGCAAAGCTGTACGATTTCCTCGGTAGCAAAAGAAAGCGGCAGATGATCCAGTCGCATGCTGCCTGTCTTTGACGGTATTTTCGCAAGGTCGTTAAATTCTGCATCTGGCCTTAGGCGTGATACAGCGGCTTCAGCCTCTATTGGCAAAACCCGTCCAAAATCAAAACCCGCGTGGATTGTTGTTTTGCCCGCTGTTTTCGAGGGCGAAAAACAGGGATGCAGGGCAATCGGCGGGG
>DOHJ01000187.1:0-1719 GCA_003535335.1 Paracoccaceae bacterium
GTGCAACTTGCCGAGGGGCGCGCAGCCATCACCCGCACGCTTGCCTCGCTGTTTGAAGGCACCGACGAAGGGCTAACCGAAGAAAACATCCAGTCGCGCCTGCGTGGTCTTTTATTGATGGCCCTTTCAAATAAATTCGGTGAAATGCTGCTAACGACAGGCAACAAAAGCGAAGTCGCGGTCGGTTATGCCACGATTTATGGCGATATGGCCGGCGGCTATAACCCGATCAAAGACATGTATAAAACCCGCGTTTTTGAAACCTGTCGCTGGCGCAATGCCAACAGGCGTGACTGGATGCTGGGGCCAAAGGGCGAAATCATTCCACCCCGCGTGATAGACAAACCGCCCTCGGCCGAGTTGCGCGAGGATCAGCGCGATGATGACAGCCTGCCACCTTACGAGGTGCTGGATCCGATCCTGACGGGGCTGGTGGATGATGAAAAATCCGTGGTCGAACTGGTGGCTGACGGGTTCGATCGCGAGCTGGTCAAAAAGGTCGAGCATCTTATTTTTATCAGCGAATACAAACGCTTCCAATCCGCCCCGGGCCCGCGCCTGACCATGCGCAGTTTCTGGCTGGACCGACGCTACCCGATCGCAAACCGCTGGCGGGATAACTCATAATCCCCATTATTGTTCCCTAAATATCCCCGCCGGAGGCATAAAAGTTCCAACCACGGGCGCGACATTTCAATAAAAATACGACCCGCTTTACACCACCCGCCACAGGCTTGCCCGCTGGACAAATGTATTGCTTTGTGAAAAACCGGCCCTAATCAGGAGAAAGCCAATGACCACCACCCGTTTTGCCCCGTCCCCGACCGGTTATATCCATGTTGGCAACCTGCGCACTGCGCTGATGAATTATCTGATTGCCAAACAGGCAGCCGGCACATTTGTACTGCGTCTGGACGACACCGATCCTGAGCGCTCAACCCCCGAATACGCTGACGCGATCAAACAGGATCTTGAATGGTTGGGCCTGACTTGGGATCGAGTTGAAAAACAATCCACCCGTCTGGATCGCTACAATGCGGCCGCTGACGAACTGCGAGCCAGTGGACGGCTGTACGAATGTTTTGAAACCCCCACAGAACTGGACCTGAAGCGTAAAAAACTGCTGAACATGGGCAAACCGCCGGTTTATGACCGCGCGGCGCTGGATCTGTCGGATGCCGAAAAAGCCAAACTGCGCGATGAGCGCGGCGCGGGGCATTGGCGCTTTAAGCTGGATCAGCAGCGGATCGAATTCAGCGATGGTATTTTGGGCGATTTGTCGATTGATGCAGCTTCGGTTTCTGACCCTGTTTTGATCCGTGGCGATGGCCAGTTTCTTTATACTCTGGCTTCGGTTTGCGATGACATTGATTTTGGCATCACCCACGTCGTGCGCGGCTCTGACCACGTCACCAACACCGCCACCCAAATCCAGATTATTCAGGCCATGGGCGGCACAGTGCCAAAATTTGCGCATCATTCGCTGCTGACCGGACCGCAAGGCGAGCCGCTTTCAAAACGGCTCGGCACATTGGCCTTGCGTGATTTGCGCAGCCAAGGCGTGCAGCCGATGGCGCTGCTGTCGTACATGGCGCGGATTGGCACGTCTGATCCGGTGGAATTGCGAACCGAAATGCAGCAGCTGGTTGACGGGTTTGAGTTGTCGCATTTTGGCGCGGCCCCGACCAAATTCGATCTGAACGATCTGTTCCCGCTGAC
>DOHJ01000187.1:2125-2617 GCA_003535335.1 Paracoccaceae bacterium
TGGCCGAACCGTTCTGGAATGCCACGCGGGAAAACATTACTGTGCTGTCCGATCTGCAAGGCTGGTGGAAACTGTGCCGTGACGGGGCAGATCCGGTTGTGGCGGATGAGGACGCGGATTTTGTAGCCCAAGCCTTGGCGATGTTGCCTGAAAAACCGTGGGACAGCGGCACTTGGGGCGAATGGACCAAGGCGGTCAAGGCTGACAGCGGCCGCAAGGGGCGGGGGCTGTTTATGCCGCTGCGCAAGGCGTTGACCGGCATGGATCACGGGCCGGATATGTCGCATTTGTTGCCTTTGTTGCAGGCTGTGCAGCGGGGTTGATACCATCTTGTCACATTCCAATCCGGTTTTGGCTGTGTAAGATGTTTTATAACGATAAATGATTGCAGGAGTTTGAAAATGAAAAAGAACGTAATAACTGCCGACCGCATTGCGCGCATAATTATTTCAGCGGCTTTGGTCGTGGCATATTTCCTCGGCTACGTTAGCG
>DOHJ01000136.1:0-198 GCA_003535335.1 Paracoccaceae bacterium
GCAATCGTCATCTGCACCGCAGGCCCGCCACCAAGAGCCAGCATGTTGAACGGCGCATCGATTGCCGCAATGGAAAATATGAAGAACGTGCCCGCTACCAACGCAGTAAACAGGCGCTTGCCATGCAGGCGATACAGCAGTCCGAACAGGTAAAACCAGCCCAGCCAACTGAAAACCCCGCTGCTCTGTGCAATGCGC
>DOHJ01000136.1:614-3729 GCA_003535335.1 Paracoccaceae bacterium
CTAAACCGTGACAAGACCAATGGGTGGATCAGAACATCTTTGAAACGATAGAGGAGGCTCAGGAACAGGCCACGGATTGGCTCTGGGCTTACAACAATGATCGGCCCAACATGGCCATGGACGGGATCACTCCCGCCATGAAACTGAAACAGGTCGCGTAATTCTACAGGCTGACCCCATTAAAAATGGGGGGATTACCGTAGTGTCTCAGCTGCTTGATAAATGGCAAAATTGGCAACGATTTTGAAGCAAAGGAGGCTGTCTAATCCGTTAGAATTTGCCGCCATCCACACATGTAACAAAGCTAGTAAACTACAGATAACCTTCGCTGCGAAAACTAAGCTCGCGGGATTTGCCGATAATCAGGTGGTCATGTACAGTTAGGCCAAGCGCAAGGGCTGCATCCTGTACTTGATTGGTCATTGTAATGTCTGCTTCGGACGGGGTTGGGTCGCCAGATGGGTGGTTGTGAACAAGAATAAGTGCAGAAGCATTCAGTTCTAGCGCCCGTTTCACCACCTCGCGCGGATAAACCGGCACGTGATCGACCGTGCCTTTGGCCTGTTCTTCATCCGCTACCAACATATTTTTACGATCCAGATACAGCACCCTGAATTGTTCTGTTTCACGGTGCGCCATTGTGGTGTGGCAGTAATCCAGCAGAGCATCCCAACCAGTTAGAACGTGTTGTTGCATGACTTTTGAGCGGGCCAGCCTGTGGGCCGCGGCCTCGATTATTTTTAATTCCTGCACCACCGCATCCCCAACGCCTTTGATCTTGCACAATCGTTCAGGCGGTGCGGAAATGACCCGGTTAAAATCGCCGAACTGATCAAGCAAACGCCAAGCAAGCGGTTTCACATCACGGCGTGCGATTGCCCGAAAGAGCACCAGTTCCAACAGCTCGTAATCGGGCATTGCGGCCGCGCCACCCTCGATAAACCGTGTCCGTAAACGTTTGCGGTGATCGCGAATATATGAGGGCTGGGATGGCGGTTGCGAGGTCGACACAACTTCATCGCCTTGAAAAAGCGGCAACGGCAATTCGGCAAATTGATTTTTTTGGCTCATAATGACTGTGATCAGCCAATATGGTAAAGAAACGGTTAAGGCGTTTCGACTTTACTTGAAACCCGTTGCGCTGCCATCGCTAATGCCAATACGTGCACTGTGTTTACAAGGTGCAGTCAAAACGCTGTAGTCATAGTAATTGCTTAACTTTTCATCCCGTCCCAAAAGGTTTTCACTTTTGAGAAAAAGCTGGAACCTTGCGGGTTATTATCGGCCGCAACATCTTCAAATTCACGCATAATTTCTTTTTGCCGCGTGGTCAGGTTAACCGGTGTTTCCACGGCCAGTTCGATAAACATATCGCCGACCGTATTTCCACGAAGCGCAGGCATGCCTTTGGCGCGTAGGCGCATCTGGCGGCCTGATTGCGAACCGGCCGGAACTTTGACACGGCTGCGCCCACCATCAATGGTCGGCACTTCGATATCACCGCCAAGAGCGGCCGTACCAATGCTAACCGGCACCTGACAATAGAGGTTCACAGCATCGCGTTCAAACAGGTTATGCTCTTTCACTTCGATAAAGATATATAGATCGCCTGCTGGCCCGCCACGCAAACCCGCTTCACCTTCGCCGGCCAAACGGATCCGAGTACCGGTTTCAACGCCGACGGGTATGTTAACTGAAAGTGAGCGGTCTTTGTCTTTTCGTCCAGCACCGTTACAGGATGTGCAAGGATTATTAATCATCTGGCCGGCACCTTGGCAGGTGGGGCAGGTTCGCTCAACGGTAAAGAAGCCCTGCTGTGCGCGCACTTTGCCCATGCCTGAACATGTGGGGCAAGTCACGGGATCAGAGCCGCTTTCGGCACCCGTGCCCGAACAATCAGAACACGACACCGATGTGGGTACATTGATCGTTTTTTGCAGGCCTGAATAGGCTTCTTCCAATGTGACATGCAAATTGTAGCGCAAGTCAGAGCCGCGTGTGGCACGCGGGCGTCCGCCGCCACGGCCCCCGCCCATAAAGTCGCCAAAAAGATCATCAAAAACATCAGAGAAAGCCGAGGAAAAATCGCCCTGCCCGGGGTGGCCACCACGACCACCGCCGCCGCCTTCAAAAGCGGCATGGCCAAAACGATCGTATGCGCCACGCTTTTCGGCGTCTTTCAACACATCGTGTGCCTCGTTCACTTCTTTGAACTGGGATTCGGCATTTGGGTTATCGGAATTACGGTCTGGATGCAGTTCTTTGGCCTTTTTGCGGTAGGCTTTTTTGATTTCTTCTGCAGAGGCACCTTTGCTGATGCCAAGTAATTCGTAATAATCGCGCTTTGACATGATTAATTCCTTTAAGATCGTAAAGGTGCACAAACACGAAGGTCGACCCGGTTAAAACGGATCGACCACAGGCGTTAGTTTGCCGCCCTATGCGCGTTTATCGTCGTCCAGATCTTCGAAATCTGCATCAACGATATCATCATCAACACTAGAAACATCATCTTCAGGATTGGCTTCGGTTTCTTCGCCAGCGGCCTCCTGTTCGGATTTGTAAATGGCTTCGCCCAGCTTCATAGCAGCTTCGGTCACATTCTGGATACCAGCTTTGATTTTGCCAGCATCTTCGGTTTCCAAGTCATCATTCAGCGCAACAATCGCCAGCTCGATCGCCTCTATAGTGGTCGGGTCCACCTTGTCTTTGTGTTCTTCCATCGCCTTTTCGGTCGAATGAATCAGGCTTTCGGCTTGGTTTTTAGCCTCGATCAGTTCTTTGCGCTCTTTATCTGCATCGGCATTTTCTTCCGCCTCTTTGACCATTGCCTCGACCTCGTCATCCGACAACCCTCCAGAAGCCTGAATGGTGATCTTTTGCTCTTTGCCGGTGCCTTTATCCTTGGCGCCAACTTCGACGATACCGTTGGCATCAATGTCAAAAGTCACCTCGATTTGCGGCAGGCCACGGGGGGCAGGGGGG
The DNA here is from genome assembly GCA_003535335.1 of Paracoccaceae bacterium. Taxonomy (GTDB): domain Bacteria; phylum Pseudomonadota; class Alphaproteobacteria; order Rhodobacterales; family Rhodobacteraceae; genus Profundibacter. The sequence continues at coordinate 3,600 of DOHJ01000136.1, forward strand.
ATGTTTTCCAGGTTGAACTGGCCGAGGATTTTGTTATCGGCGGCCATTTCGCGTTCACCTTGGAAAACCCGCAAAGTAACGGCGTTCTGGTTATCTTCGGCGGTCGAGAACACTTGCGATTTCTTCGTCG
>DOHJ01000135.1:0-2577 GCA_003535335.1 Paracoccaceae bacterium
TGCTGATGCTGTTTCCGATGTATAACGTGATCGAAAGCCTTGATCGCAATCAGATCGAAGCCGCGCGTGACATGGGTGCATCCTGGGTGCATATCCACCGGCGCATTGTTATTCCACACGCCAAACCGGGCATTGTTTCGGGTGCAACGATGGTGTTCATGCTGTCTGCCGGTGCCTTGGCAGCACCCCAGATTTTGGGCGGGCCAAGCAGTCTGTGGTTCACCCAGCTGGTGTACCAGTGGTTTTATGAATCCAACAACTGGCAACAGGGTGCGGCCTACGCGATTGTTTTGTTGATTGCGACCATTTCGGTCGTGCTGTTCGTGATGAAAATCTTCAAAGTGAACATGGGGGACATTGGCAAATGAGCTCTCAAAACCTTATCCGTATCGCGCTGGGCGCTTATCTGGTCATCTTTTTCAGCTACCTGCTGGGACCGTTGGTGATCATGAGCTTAACGGCCTTCAACTCGCCTGGTTTTCCGTCCGTTTCACCATGGGAATGCTTTACCTATGAATGGTTCGATGTGCTGATCCGTGACAAACATATCCGTGACGGTATCATCAACAGTGTAATTATTGGCATCGGCACGGTGATCCTGTCGGTCTCCATGGGGCTGGCGGCATCGATTGTATTGTCCCAAATCTGGGCGCGCTTTCGGTCAACCTTTTACACCCTGATTATCGCGCCAATCCTGATCCCCGGCGTTGTTTTGGGCATCTCGACATTGGTGTTCTGGGATCGCTTCGGTGGGTTTTTAGGCATGTCAGATGGATCCATGCTGGGCAGCCTGTTCCACAACGGGATTTTTCTGACCATTCTGGGCCAGTCGTCATTCATCGCCTCCTATACCATGCTGGTATTTGTGGCGCGGATGCAGCGGTTTGACCCGATCCTGAACGAGGCCGCGCTTGATTTGGGCGCAACCCACACGCAGGCGTTTCGCAAAATCCTGCTGCCGTTCATGCGTCCGGCGATTGCTTCGGCTGCGGTGTTGGCATTTCTGGCCAGTTTCGAGAACTACAACACCACCACCTTTACCATCGTTGACTATAAAACCCTGACAACGGTTCTGGCCCAAAAAGTCCGGCTGGGGATTAACCCGTCGATCTCGTCATTGGCCTTTGTTATCATCGTGTTGACGATCTTTGCGGCGCTGATATTCGAGGCGGTTAACCGAAACAAGGCGCGCAAGGAAGCGATCCGCACAGGTAAGGAAGTCGAGAAAAAAGCCAGTGTTTTACCCGCATTCATGCGCGGTAATCCGGCGGCCTTTGGTGTTGTTTTGCTGTCGTTCATTGTGATTGTGATGTTTGGCACGGCGATGAAACACAACCCCGCGGAATGCAAAGCGCAGGTGTTTGAGGCCAAACAGGTTGAAATCAAACGCCGCATTGAAGCGCTGAAAGAAAAGCGGCGCCTGAAAATCGAAGCTCAAGGGGGAACCCGGCCTGCAACGGGGGCGGCCAAACCCGGCACCGGTTCCAGCTCGAACGGATCGTTTGGCGGGGTTTTTGCCCCAAGCAATCTGAACAACACTCAAGGAGACTAAGGTTTCGGGGCGCCTATGTCGCGGCCCGCTCACTCAAAGGACAGCTCCCATGCTCATTGCGCATATCAGCGACACGCATATTTCGGCGCGTGGTCAGAAAACTTATGGCATTGCGCCGATGGCCGAAAATCTGGCCCGTTGCATTGAACATATCAACACTCAAAGCCTGAAACCCGATCTGGTTTTGCTGAGTGGTGACGTGACCCATGATGCCAGCCACCAAGAAGCCGTGCACGCGGCTGAAATATTGGCCGCGCTTGAGTGTCCGCTGTATCTGGTTCCGGGAAATCACGATGATCGAGATGTGATCTGGGATGTGTTTGGCGGATCGGCCTGCCCGTCAAAAGCAGACGGATTTATCAATTATGTGGTCGAAACCGGTGCGCTGCGCCTGATTGGCTTGGACAGTTGTAGTGGCCGCAGCGGTGGTATGATTTGTGAAAGGCGCGCGGCGTGGTTGCGCGGGGCGCTGGCCCAAGGCGGCCTGAAGCCAACCCTGATTTTCATGCATCATCCGCCGTTAAAATGTGGTGTGCAGGAAACCGATATCGACGGGTTTGCAAATGTCGAAATGTTGCAGGGTATCGTGGCGGATTATCCGAATATCGAACGCATCCTGTGTGGTCATATTCATTTGTTAACCCACAGCCGCTGGCAGGGTACGTTGGTGACAACCGCGCCCAGCATGGGGATGCAGCTGGCTCTGGATTTAAACCAGACCGCAGCATCACAGTTTCATCTGTCCAGCCCGGCCTATTTGCTGCATCACTGGACCGCGGATAAATCCCTGATCAGCCATTCCATTTCAGTGGACGGTTTGATTGGGCCTTACGATTTCCGGCAATATTAGATAGCACAGGGCTTAACCAGACGAAAAAGGTTCAGGCAATGCGTAAAATATTGACGGTTTTAGCCCTGTTGGCACTTGGCGTTCTGGGCACAAGCCATTTGGGCCGGTTGCATCCGGTCGGCGATTCACTGGCGGCATTTCGTGAAATATTAGTGCCGGTTGCACTGATAGGCAG
>DOHJ01000135.1:2925-5272 GCA_003535335.1 Paracoccaceae bacterium
GGCCACCGGCAGCCGGCGGATTGGCGCGACCAAATACAGCTTTCCGATTTTCCGGGATATTTACACCCTGCCGCTGGATCATATTCTGGTCAACGCCAATGCGCGCCCCGCCGACACGACAAAGCGGCCCTTGCTTGGCTCGGACCACTTTGGCGTTTTTGGGCGGTTTTATATCCGCTAGGTTTTGGCCGTGCCGCGCACCAGTTTGTAGTAGGAGTAAAGCGGCGGCAGCAGCAGAATCAGGATGATCAGCCACATTGCCTTGGCGATATTGCTTTCAAAGAAAATCCAGGGTGATCCGTGGCCGATGATCATGCCTTGGGTAAAGCCGCCTTCGGCAATCGGCCCAAGGATCAGACCAAGGATCAGCGCCTCGAGCGAATAGCCCAGCTTTTTAAACAGCAAGCCACCCAGCGCAAAAGCAATCATCAGATAAACATCAAACACCGAATTATTCAAAGCGTAGGAGCCCAAAATCGCAAAGGCGCTGACCACAGGCACCATGATTGCAGGCGGGATCAGGGCGATGCGGGCAAGGTATGGCGCAAAGGCCAGACCGACCAGCAGGAACACTCCGTTGGCCACAAACATTGAAATAATGAACGGATAAGTGCGGTCGGCATATTCGGTAAACAGGTCCGGCCCCGGGATCATGCCGTGGATAATAAACGCCCCCATCAGGGCGGCCGCAACCGAATTTCCCGGAATGCCCAAGGTGATTGTGGGCACGAGTGATCCACCAACGCAGCCGTTATTTCCGGCCTCGGCCGCGGCGATGCCTTCGGGGTTGCCTTTGCCAAACAGCTCTTTTGCTTTGGAAATGCGTTTGGAGAAATTATAGGAAATAAAGGCGGCAATGGTTGCGCCTTCACCGGGTAAAATACCGATCACTGTACCGGTGCCCGACCCCAGCGCGATATATTTACCGATGCCTTTTGGCAGGGGCTCTTTTTTCTGGGTTTTCTCCAGCATCGAGGTATCGAGGCTTTGATAGCGCATCCCGGCCATTTCCATCATCTGGATCATCGAAAACAAACCGATCAGGGCCGGCATAAAATCAACCCCGTCCACCAACTCAACCAGCCCCATTGTGTAGCGCTGGCTGCCCGACATGTCATCGGTGCCGACAACGGCGATAATCATGCCAAGCAACCCGGCAATCAGCGCCTTTAGCAGTGATGAATTTTCATCGGCAATCGAAATGATGCCGGCCAGCCCCATCAGGGCCAGCAAAAAATGTTCGGCCGGACCAAAGGCCAGCGCCTGCTGGGCTAAAAACGGCGCAAATAGCAGCAGGATAAATATCGAAAAAGTACCGCCAACAAACGAGGCAACCACCGAGACCTTGAGCGCCAGACCGGCTTGGCCCTTTTTGCTCATCGGGTAACCTTCGATGGCGGTGGCCACGGCGGCAGGCGTGCCCGGTGTGTTTAGCAAAATCGCCGGAATCGATCCGCCATACATCGCGCCGCAGTAAATCCCGCCCAGCAACATCAGGCCCAGCGTCGGGTCCATCGTGTAGGTAAACGGCACCAGCAGACCAACAGCCATGGTGGCCGTCAGGCCGGGCATGCCGCCGATTGCCACACCGGCAACCGTGCCGATGGCAATGGTCATCAGCGCATAGCCGGAAAAAACAATAGAAATATATTCCCACATAAAATTGGTTCCTTAATAGGTCACGCCGGGCAAATTCACCGACAGCATCTGCACAAATACCAGATAAACAAATCCCAGCACCCCGGCCGTGGTCAGCCCGATTGCCAGCCAGTTTTTAAAGCCCAGCAAAACCGAGACCACAGGGATGAAAACAGCCGCAGGGATGAAAAAACCCAGATGTTCAAACAATAGTGCAAATATTATCAAACCGCCCAGCAGGCTCAGGAATCTCGGCCAGTGTTCGGTTATGACAAGCCGGTCAAAACTGCGGTCTTTTAGCAGGCTATAGCCCAGTTGAACCACGGACAAGCCACCAATGAACACGGCCAGAAACTGAACATATTTGGCCGATGTTTTGATGGCAATGCCTTTGAAATTGGCTGTGCTGAAATACAGCAGCACAGCCATCACGATGAGCAGCACCAAAACGGCGCGGTCAACATTTTTCTTGGTCATTTTACCGATTTACCAAGGTGACTTGTCAAAAACGGCCTGTGTTTCGGCCTGCAAGCCGGTCAGATACGCCAGATAATCGGCACCGGACATTGGCAGCAGAAAAATCGAGCCGGTTTTGGCGTTGGCTTTGAATTCTTCACTGGCCATCACTTCGGTTACCATTTTGTCCAGCTGGGCCTGAGTTGCCGCATCGATCAAAGCCGGCGCAACAAAGCCACGGGTGGCGCGCATG
>DOHJ01000148.1 GCA_003535335.1 Paracoccaceae bacterium
TGGCCATGGCCTTGAGTGCAGCAGGTTTGCCCGAGACCGGCTGGCTGGCCTTTTATGGCGCATTGGTGTTTGTGTTTTCCGATCTGGTTTTGGCGCTGGAAATGTTTGTGCTTCCGGGCGATCACAAAATGGCAAAGCTGGCGCGAAAAACGGTTTGGATTAGCTATATCAGCGCCCAAATCATGTTGTTGTGGGGTTTGGGCGTGCTTTAATCTTGGTAAAGGCATTTAGGGTTAACGGAATTGCCTTGAATTCACGCGCCTTGCCGGGTTTGCGCCATTGAACGGGTTTGGTAAGCAGATTAATCCAGCCCATTTTACCACACCATTTCGCGGCCATTTCCCAGATGCCGGCCGGATCATTATCACGATATCCCTTGATCAGCGCATCAATTTCGGCACAATCGCGCCCTGAAACGCTGTAAGCTGAAAAAACCATCATCACCAGATCCTGCATATGGCCTTTGCCGGTGTTTCGTTTGTCGGCAAAACGCTCAAAATCCAGAAATGTGATCTGATCGTCTTTCCAGCAAATATCCTTGATCGAGGGACGCCCGTGCGAAAGATGACAGCCATGCATCAGCGCCAGTTGCTTGCCTGCAGCGGCAAATGCGATCTGGCGATTTTGCTGGCCACCGATTTTGTTCTTAAGCAACACCTTTAAGGGCGGGCCACTATCGGCGGTGGCGATGAAATATTTGCCTTCAAGCATAATTTCCGGCACCGGCACACCAGCGCTTTGCAATCTATGCAACGCCTCACGTTCAGCAATAAATGCGTCGCGCGCATTGCCCTTTTGCAGCCGCATGCGCAGCGACAGGCGCTCTTGCTTTTTCACCCAGATAATCTGGCCGTTATGCTCAAGCCGGCTGATGCGCTGATCGGTGGCATCCGCATGGGATTTGATCCGGGCCAATAAGGCGGCATCTGGGTGGGTTGTACTGTGATTTACGGTCATCTTGGCCACATATACGGTTAATGGCTGGAAAATTTAAAGCACTTTGTGGCTTTGGCATGCAAATTGGGCCCAGCACCCTTTCATCCGTCGCATATGTGCAATAGTTGGGTAAAGAACATAAAAGGCAAACTGCGATGTCATTTTTTAAAAAGCTGAAGAACCGTTTAATAAAATCCTCGTCCAAGCTGGAACAGGGGCTGGATGAGATTATTGAGGATGGCGGCAAGCAAGAATTGATTGCCATGGCCTCAGCGGTAAAGCCGCCCGAGCCGGAAGCAATTAGTGAAGCGGAACCTGTTGCCGAGATAAAAGACGGGCTGGAAAATGTCGCCAGCCCGGTGGTTGACGTGACCGAGGTTGAAGAGATCACATCGCCCGAACCTGAGGTTAAGAAACCCGGCTTGATCGGCCGGCTGATGGGGCGAAAAGAGGCGGGGGAGCAGGCAAATAAAACCGTCATCAAACGAGTTTTGGATGACGCCATGCTGGAGCGCATCGAGGAGCTGCTGATCACCGCCGATATGGGTGTGGATACGGCCCTGCGGGTCACGGCCAACATGGCCGAGGGGCGTTTTGGCAAGAAAATGTCAACGGATGAAATCAAACAGCTGCTGGCAGCGGAAATCAGCCGCATCATGGAGCCGGTGGCCAAACCCCTGCCGCTTTATGCCAAGAAACCACAGGTTGTGCTGGTGGTCGGGGTCAATGGCTCGGGCAAAACCACCACGATCGGCAAATTGGCCAGCCAGTTCAAGGCGGCGGGCAAAAACGTGGTGATTGCGGCGGGCGATACATTTCGCGCCGCAGCCGTCGAGCAATTACAGGTCTGGGGCACGCGGGCCAATGTGCCGGTTTTAACCGCGCCCGAGGGATCAGACCCCGCATCTCTGGCCTTTGATGCGATGACCAAAGCCGAAGCCGACGGGGCGGATTTACTGTTGATCGACACTGCAGGACGCTTGCACAATCGGGCCGATCTGATGGAGGAGCTGGCCAAAATCGTGCGGGTGATCCGCAAGAAAGATCCGTCAGCCCCGCATAATACCTTGCTGGTTCTGGATGCAACCACGGGGCAAAACGCGCTTAATCAGGTGAGGGAATTTCAGAAACTGGCCGATGTGTCGGGTCTGGTGATGACCAAACTTGACGGCACGGCCAAAGGCGGTGTTCTGGTGTCGTTGGCGGATAAATTCGGCCTGCCGATCCACGCGATCGGGGTGGGCGAACAGATTGACGATCTGGATGCGTTTGATCCGCAAGAATTTGCCCATGCCTTGACGGGGCTAGAGGTTTAAGCCAAACAAGCGTGGGGGCGGGTTAGGAAAGTAGATGAATATTTTGACTGTATTGCGCCCTGTTTCGTTAATTTGCGCGTTTTCTGGCGGCATTATTTTGGCCACAACACTCGCCAGTAGCGGCCAAAGCCGTATTACCATGGATAACGAGGCTTGCGTGGGCGGGCTTGCGGGGTTCGCGAAACTGGCAAAGGTTGACATTAAACCGGCTACATCACCGCGCAAAATTGCCAGTAAATGTGAAGCGCAGGATCTGGATTTGAAAGCCTCGGGTGTTGTGATTTCAATCAAGCAGATGCAGTGGAACGGCGCAGGGTTTGCGCCGCTGGTTAAAGGCCAGCTGCCAAAGCGGCTTCAGTTGAACTTGCGCGGGGTTACGGTAAAATCAGCGCCTGAAAATGAACCGGCGTGGCAATATCTTGTTGCCGAGGCAAATGCGGGCCGCAGTTTTAATGCATCGTTGGGCCTGTCGTTTATGGCTTCAACCGGCGTTCTGACCATTTCCAACGCGTCGCTGGATTTTAAAAATGGAAATGCTGCCAGCCTGTCGGCCCAGATACACAGGGTTAATCCAAAATTTCTAGAAAAACCGGAGCTGGCTGCCTTGGCTGTAATTATTGATACGCTGACATTTGTGATTAACAGCG
>DOHJ01000192.1:0-1619 GCA_003535335.1 Paracoccaceae bacterium
TGCAAAGCCAGCCAAAAAGGAAAAAATATGCCCGAGCATAAAAACGAGCAGCTGAATTTATCTTACCCGGTTTTGCCTTTGCGCGATATTGTGGTGTTTCCGCATATGATTGTGCCGCTGTTTGTCGGCCGTGAAAAATCGGTGCGCGCCTTGGAAGAAGTGATGGTGGATGACAAGCAAATCCTGTTGTCCAGCCAGATTGATCCGGCCGCCGATGACCCCGATTCTAACGGGATTTACAAGGTTGGCGTGTTGGCCAATGTGCTGCAATTGCTAAAATTGCCCGATGGGACTGTTAAAGTGCTGGTTGAAGGCAAAATGCGGGTGAAAATCACCGAGTATCTGGAAAATGACAATTATTTTGAGGCCCGCGCTCAGGTTTTAAGCGAGAGTCAGGGCGATGCCGACACGGTTGAGGCGCTGCTGGGTACGGTTGCAACTGAATTTGAACGCTATGCCAAGATCAAGAAAAACATCCCCGAAGAAGCCATGTCAGCGGTGGCTGATGCGGTTGAAAGCGACATACTTTCCGATCTGGTGGCAGGTCATTTGGGTATCGAGGTTGAGCAAAAACAAGAGTTGCTGGAAACCCTTTGTGTGGCCGACCGGCTGGAAAAAATCTATGGCCTGATGCAGGGCGAAATGAGCGTTTTGAAAGTTGAAAAACGGATCAAAACCCGGGTTAAAACCCAGATGGAACGCACTCAGCGCGAATACTACCTGAACGAGCAAATGAAAGCCATTCAAAAAGAGCTGGGCGAAGGCGAAGATGGTCAGAACGAAGTGGCCGAGCTGCAAGAGCGCATTGCGAAAACCAAGCTGAGCAAAGAGGCGCTGGAAAAGGCCAATGGCGAGCTGAAAAAGCTGAAAAACATGTCACCGATGAGCGCAGAAGCCACGGTTGTTCGCAATTATCTGGACTGGATGCTGTCGATCCCGTGGGGCACACGCAGCCGGGTGAAAAAGGATCTGGATGCGGCGCAAAAAGTTCTGGATGATGATCATTACGGGCTGGAAAAAGTCAAGGAACGCATTATCGAATATCTGGCTGTTGGTCTGCGCTCGCGCAAACTAAAGGGGCCGATCCTGTGTCTGGTTGGCCCGCCCGGTGTGGGTAAAACCAGCCTTGGCAAATCGGTGGCACGTGCCACGGGGCGTGAATTTATTCGCATTTCGCTGGGCGGTGTGCGCGACGAGAGCGAAATTCGCGGTCATCGGCGCACCTATATTGGCTCGATGCCCGGCAAGATTATTCAGGCGCTAAAAAAGGCTAAAACAACCAACCCGCTGATTTTGCTGGATGAAATTGATAAAATGGGTCAGGATTTTCGCGGTGATCCGGCCAGCGCAATGCTTGAGGTTCTGGACCCCGAGCAAAACAGCACCTTTACAGATCACTATCTCGAGGTCGAATATGATCTGTCGGATGTGATGTTTTTGACCACTGCCAACAGCCTGAATATGCCCGGCCCGCTGCTGGACCGGATGGAAATAATTCCGCTGTCGGGCTATACCGAAGACGAAAAAAGCGAGATTGCCAAGCGCCATTTAATCGACAAACAGGTACAAAACCACGGCCTGAAAAAAGGCGAGTTCGAACTAACCGATCCGGCGCTAAA
>DOHJ01000192.1:1972-2991 GCA_003535335.1 Paracoccaceae bacterium
ACCTACACCCGCGAGGCTGGTGTACGGGGGCTGGAGCGTGAAATTGCCAAACTGGCGCGTAAAGCTGTGACCCAGATTGTGCGCAAAGCCAAAGACGTGGTGAAAATCAGCAAGAGCAATATCGGCGATTATCTGGGTGTGAAAAAATACCGCTATGGTCTGGCCGAGGAAAAAGACCATGTCGGTATTGTGACCGGCCTTGCCTGGACTTCCGTGGGTGGTGAATTGCTGTCGATCGAGGCGTTGAAATTGCCCGGTAAGGGCCGGATGAAAACCACTGGCAAGCTGGGCGATGTGATGAAGGAAAGCATCGGTGCGGCCAACTCTTATGTGCGCTCGATCAGCCCTGAAATCGGGGTGCAACCGCCAATGTTTGAAAAAATTGATATTCACGTGCACGTGCCGGAAGGCGCGACCCCCAAAGACGGGCCAAGTGCCGGTGTTGGCATGGTGACGTCGATTGTTTCGGTGCTGACGGGAATCGCGGTGAAAAAAGACATAGCCATGACCGGCGAGGTGACACTGCGCGGCAATGTTTTGCCAATCGGTGGTTTGAAGGAAAAACTGCTGGCGGCTTTGCGTGGTGGCATCAAGACGGTGCTGATTCCGGCAGAGAATGAAAAGGATCTGGTCGAAATACCCGACAATGTAAAAGAAGGCTTAACAATCATTCCTGTGGCGCATGTCAGCGAGGTTTTAGAGCACGCCCTTGTGGTTGCGCCCGAGCCAATCGAGTGGGACGAAGCTGCGGCTGCCAAGGCTGCTTTGGCGGATAAGTCAGGGGATAGAGGCGCAACTGCGCATTAAGCTAGTTTGCGGTAGAAAATTTGATTTGGGCAGCCTTTGGGCTGCCTAAATTTTGTAAATTTACCATTTGAGAGAGAAAAACGCATAGTTGCGCTTTGAAAGCTGGGCTAATCCTGCCAAAAATGCTATGTTGTTTCCGTATTCGATACAAAAGGAATAACGATAATGGTAACCGTGACGAAAAAACCTAAAAGCACAACAAAAACTACAGC
>DOHJ01000192.1:3336-7543 GCA_003535335.1 Paracoccaceae bacterium
ACAGCCCGCAAAACCAAAGCCAAAACCACACCAAAAACGACGCCCAGAAAAACTGTGCCAAAGGCAAGCACAATTGCCAAAACGGTAAAACCAGCGACCAGTAATGTGGCCAAGCCGGTTATTAACCCGGAAGTAACCGAAATAGTGTTACGCAAAAAAGAGTTGATTGATCGGGTCGTTGCGCGTTCGGGCATCAAAAAGAAAGACGCCAAGCCAACCATCGAGGCCATGCTGGCCGTGTTGGGCGAAGCAATGGCGGCCGGAGAGGAGCTGAACCTGCAACCAATGGGTAAGGTGATGATCAAACGCGTAATGGAGAAACCCAACGCCAAGGTTTTGGTTTGCCGGATCCGTCAACGCAAGGAAAGCGCAAGTTCGGTGGTGACGATTGTGCCCAAAAGCTGAGTTGTTTCGGCCCCGATTGTAAAAAACAAACGGGCCACAAAAAAAGGCGCGTTTTTAGCCGATAGGGGCTTGCGCATGCCCAACAACTCGGGCTATCACGCGCCACGGCAATGGGTGATTAGCTCAGTTGGTAGAGCGCTTCGTTTACACCGAAGATGTCAGGAGTTCGAGTCTCTTATCACCCACCATTTCCTGTGACAGGTTGTTTGTGTTTAAGAACAGTATTAGCCAACCATGGCACATTTACCTTTGGAGCGATTTAAGACAACCCCTAATAATGGGACGCGGTCAGTCATTAATTTTTCGGCGCATCGTATTTCCGCTTTTGTAGTCTTTCCACCTTCCACTACCATTATGACCCCGTCCAGATGCGAAAAACATGAAATGGCATCGTCACATGTCAGGAGTGATGGCATATCGATTACCGTTAAATCCGGTGCAAGGCTGGTTTGTATTTTATCAAGTGTGGCCGATGTCTGTGCATCTTGGAGTATTTCGGTGGATTCAGAAACCGGATCGTTATTTAAGCCAACCATAAGGTTGGGCATCACCCGAAAAAAGAAATTTTTTGGATCAAGTGTACCAGCTAGATAGTTGGCCATTGATCGGTTTTTATCTGTAGTGAATATTTTCTCCAAACCCGGTTTTTTCAGATTCATGTCCAAAAGCAGGACCCGGTTGACCAGCCCCCTGGCCAAAGTGATTGAAAGGTTGGCTGAAATAAAGGTTTTACCGCAGCCTTCTGTTGGAGAGGTAATCCCAATTCGGTTCCATTTTTTCTCTTTCATTACCTGCATCATACGGGTTCGTAAAAAATCAAATGCTCCGCAGGCGGTCTCTTTTCGGGCGGCACATATAATATTGTTTTGCGCCAAATGGTTGTTACTGACTTTGAGAATATCAAACTCATCCCAGTCTAGCGAAACCTCTGGCTCACTCTGTGCAAAGAATATTTCATCTCTTATGGATATTGGTTCTGATATTACACTAACATGTCCCATTGGGCTGTATCCTTCTCGTATTGGTAACAAATTTCCAAATGTTTGGAGTTAAACACCCGTAGCGCGCATGACCACTTTTACAGTTTTCAGCATCACCATTAAGTCCGTCAAAAATGACTGTTTGTTGTGATATTCGGCATCAAAGTGGGCACGTTTGGAAAAACTACATTCATTCCGCTCCGAAACCTGCCAAAACCCGGTAATCCCTGGCCGCATTTCAAAGTATTTATATCCGGGGTAAATTTTGCGCTGGTTTTGCATAATCGGGCGTGGACCAACTATAGACATTTCCCCTTTAAAAACGTTCCAAAGCTGGGGTAGTTCGTCAATTGATGTTTTGCGGATGAATCGCCCTAACTTCGTAATGCGAGGATCATTCTTCAGCTTTTGTGCAATGTCCCATTCACGTTTGGCGGCAGGGTCTGACAATAGGTGCCTATTAAGGAGGTTTTCAGCATTTGGCACCATACTGCGCAGTTTCAGCATGTAGAAAATACGACCGTGAAATCCAATCCTTTTTTGCCAGTAAAACGGACCCGAACCATCAAATGAGGTGATTACGGCAAGTGGTATAATGATTACAAAGGCAATTGGTGCCATAAGAATAACGATGATAATATCCATCGCGCGTTTGAAAAAAAGTTGATATGCCCCAGCTTTTGGGATCTCGGTACTATCGTAATTGATAGCGCTATTGAGTAACCTAGTCATAATTAGCCCCTAAAATATCTCTAGTAAAAAACAGCATTTTTTTCCTTCGTTGAAGGGAAAGATTTATTAAAGTCCTCAGCAGTTAAGCTGGGCAGATAGTCATTTTGGAGTGTGCGGCAACTTTGGCTAAAATAAAAATAAAGTAACAAGCCACACAGATTATAATATGGTTAATTATACCACCCTAGAGTGCTGGAATACATATGTGATATAGTTAAAATGTATAACCTATATGTAACTGATTGAACTTAAATAAATATTTTTATAACTTGTCCAAGTTAAATTACCTTGGATTGTGTTGAATTTGGATCCGATCGCCTTCTGGGGCGGGTGAATTTTATTTAGAAGCACTCCAAAATTATGATTTTGTTAATGATTCGGAAGCTCAATCAGATTTGGGATTCTGGTTGGTGTTTCCTTTAAACAAAAACCCATCCGGCTTCAACCGAGCGAAAAATTTACGGGGTTTTCGCAATGTGGGCATGATCATAACAGGCTCTAAATCAAGCTGTTGTTTCATCTGGGAAGATGTCCGTACAAAACCGTTTTTGTATTCAAGAAAAATTATCAGGGCAAGAGTAAGTGCAAAGCTTAGGATGAAACCTTGGGCCACTATCTTTTTTTTATTTGGCGAAACTGGATGCTTTGGTTCCAACGCACGATCAAGGATCTTGAAGTTTGATTGCTGGCGACTTGCTTCAATCATCTCGTTCATTTCGGCTTCGGAGCGGTTTTTGTTAATTATACCAAGCTGGTCACTGAGCTGTTTTAATTTACGTGTCAGGGTTATGAATGCGCGCTCAACCTCGGGCCCGCGCGCAAGTTGTTTAATTAGTATCTGGCGCTTGGTGCCAGCCAACTCGTGTTGCCTTTGCAACTGTCCCAACTTTCGGCTGGTGATTGGATTTAGATTATTAGCCATTGTACTTTTTAGAGAAACTATTTCGCTTTCAAGCTGGAAAACGGATTCATCCAGTAGCACAAGCTGTTGACGCAAACGGGTTAAACCTTCAGGCATTTGGTCGGCATTGACCTGCTTGAATGTTGAAATCTCTGCATCAAGTTTGGAAATTTCGTTTCCGACCCTCGTTCTCTCGCTTTCAAAAAACGCCAATGCTTTTTGTGTTTCAGTGACATTTTGCTCACGGCTGAGTGTTATCAACTCATCTGCCAATTCATTGGCAATTAACGCAGCTTTTACGGGGCTGGCGCTTTTAAAAGTGATGTTCAGAGACGTTGGCATACTATCAGCGCGCCAACGTAATGCCTCACTCTGTATTTCTACTAACTCTGTTGCCTCGCGAAATAGCGATATTTTGTCTGCTATACTTGAATTTTCGGGACCAGTATAAAGGCCATTTTTTTGTATGATATTCTCAAGACTGCCGCGTGACATCATTTGCTGTTTTATGACCTCCAGGCGATGAAAAGCGGAGGTATTTGTCTGGTTCCGGCTATTTGCAGCTAATATTGTAGGTTGCAAAATTTGAACAACGGATGTTGATTGGTATGTTGGTGGCAGGCTCATTGCATAATAAACTGAAATAAAGATGCCGATAATCATAATATTTGCAGCTTTTAGGAAATGTTCTCGCAGAACAAAAAGATAATCTTGAAATCCTAGCATCTTTTCCAAATGACTCTCCGATCTTGGCCGATAGGGATGAAATAACTGAAGTAATAGTGTTTTAAATATTGGTAGACGAAAATGTGGTTATCAAAAAACAGTGAAACTCTGCCCACAGCTTTGCATATATTAATGATTTTCGCAAGAAACCCAGAATCTCAATGCTAGAAATTTTACAGTATGGTAACTTTGCTATGCCGCTGAATTTGCGGATCGAGCATGAACTTGCAACCCAATCGACGTCGCGCCAAACTATTTTCATAAAACCTGCCAGAACCGCTTGACCCCTCGCGCCGCGCACCCTAGAACGCCCAAACAGTTCGCAGATAAAGCGGCTGTAAAGTGCGCGGTTGTAGCTCAGTTGGTTAGAGTACCGGCCTGTCACGCCGGGGGTCGCGGGTTCGAGTCCCGTCAACCGCGCCACTTAATCCCCCCAGTGACAATTTACAGGGTGGAAATTTAC
>DOHJ01000192.1:7887-12546 GCA_003535335.1 Paracoccaceae bacterium
CAGGGTGGAAATTTACAGGGTGACAATTCAATGAAAGTGCTGCAATGGCGTTTCTAGATAAAATCCCGATGCCCACCGCGATTATGTTTGCGCTGCTGCTTGGGCTTTCGCCTTTTGTGCCTGAGCCGCATATCTGGCAAAAGCTCAAGATGCTGATGGATGGCACTTTGGTAAAGCCGCTGGATATATTTGATTTACTGTTTCACGGTCTGCCGTGGCTGATCTTGTTTGCCAAATTGGCCCGATTGGCTGCGGGCAGGGGGCAATAGCCATGTGGGAATTACTGGCGGAATTGCCGCTGTCATACGCTGTTATTGCGGCGGCCACGCTGGGGCTGGCCCCGTTTGTGCCCGAGCCGCATATCTGGGAAAAGCTTAAAATGATCAAGGCAGGCACCTTAAAGCGCCCGATTGATATTTTTGATTTCCTGATGCATGCCGCGCCGTTTGTGGTGCTGGCTGCCAAGCTGATCCAGATGGCCCTATTTGGCTAAAGCTGCCAAAATCCGCGCCCAGCTGCGCGTGCCTTTGTGAAAACTTTCCAGATCGTATTTTTCATTTGGCGAATGGATCGCGTCATCATCGCGGCCGAACCCGATCAGCATCGCATCCATCTCCAGCACGGTTTTGAAATGCCCGGCAATCGGGATTGATCCGCCACAGCCGATGTAGGAGGCGGGGCGGGGCCATTCATCGCTTAGCGCTTGGCGCGCCAGCTCAAATGCGGGGTTTTCGATCGACATCTGTGACGCCGGATCACCGTGGCTCGGGGCAAATTCGGCGCTGAAATCGGCCGGCAGTTTCGAATTGACGTAATTGACAAAAGCCGCGTGGATCTTTTTAGGGTCTTGCTGGCCAACCAGTCGAAAACTGAGTTTCGCGTGAGCCTCGGCGGGCAGTACGGTTTTAAAACCGTCGCCCGTGTAGCCGCCCCAAATCCCGTTTACCTCGCAGGTGGGGCGTGACCAGATCATTTCCAGCGGGGTGCGACCCGTTTCGCCGGCCGGAACGCTTAGCCCGACATCGCCCAGATAACCGGCGTGATCAAAGCCCAGATTTTGCCACTGAGACCGAATTTCATCGGTCACTTCCGGCACATCATCGTAAAACCCGTCCAGCGTGATGCGCCCGGTTTCATCGTGCAGACCGGCAATGAGACGGGATAAAACATGAATAGGATTGCCCGCCAACCCGCCATACATGCCTGAATGCAGGTCCCGATCAGCGCCTTTGATGCTGAATTCTTCGGTCACCATGCCGCGCAACTGGGTGGTGATGGCGGGCACGGCGGATTGAAACAGGCCCGTGTCGCAAATCAGCGCCACGTCTGCGGTTAGCTCGGCTGCGTTTTGCTGCATGAACGGCACCAAAGAGGGCGAGCCGGATTCTTCTTCACCCTCAAAAAAGATCGAGACCTTGATCGGTAGGCTGCCATGCACCTGCACCCACGCGCGGCAGGCCTCGACAAAGGTCATCAGCTGGCCTTTGTCATCGGATGACCCACGCCCGCGGATCACCATGCCGGCAGCGGTTTTTTCCAGTGCAGGATCAAACGGGGGCCTATCCCAAAGTTCAAGCGGATCAACGGGTTGCACATCGTAATGGCCGTAAAACATCACGTGGGTTCCCGGCCCGTCGGCATGGGCCATAACCATCGGGTGGCCCGTTGTGTCGCGCTTGCTGGCGTTAAATCCGATGGTTTTCAGATCATCAACCAGCCAGTCAGCCGCGCGTTGGCAATCAGCCGCAAAGGCCGGATCGGTGGAAATGGACGGGATGCGCAGCAGATCCAGCAACCGGTCTGTTGCAGCATCCAGATTTTGATCAATTTTGTCTAAAACGGCGTTAAGGGTCATGATAATCTTTCGGGGTTATGGCTTGAGCCGAGCTTATCAGGCTACGGCACGCAGTAAAGATCAGATAAACAAGCGAACAAAAAATTGATCTTTATCAAGGCGACAATTTGTTACCTTCCCATAGAGTATCATAGTATATAAAAACGAATCAGCCAGTAAATGTGTGCGGATGCACTGTACCCAGATAACCGTGCCTAAATAGCGGAGCCAGATAATTGGATTATTCAGCCAAGATCGACGAGAGCCTTCAAAACTTGCATGATGAGGGCCGCTACCGTGTATTTATCGACATCGAGCGCACCAAAGGTGCCTTTCCCCACGCGATCTGGAACACACCCGACGGGCAGAAAAAGCCGGTGACGATTTGGTGTGGCAATGATTATTTGGGAATGGGCCAACATCCGCACGTGCTGGAAGCCATGCACGATGCGATCAATGCGGCCGGTGCCGGATCGGGCGGCACGCGAAATATTTCGGGCACCACCGTTTATCATAAACGCCTTGAGGCCGAGCTGGCCGGTTTGCACCAAAAAGAAGCGGCGCTGATTTTCACCTCGGCCTATATCGCCAATGATGCCACGCTTTCAACCTTGCCGCGTTTATTTCCCGGGCTGGTGATCCTGTCGGATGAGCTAAACCACGCATCGATGATTCAGGGCATTCGCAACGGGCGCGGAGAGAAAAAGATCTGGCGTCACAACGATGTGGCGCATTTGCGCGAATTGCTGGAACAACTGGACCCTGATCAGCCCAAACTGATCGCCTTTGAATCGATTTATTCGATGGATGGTGATTATGGACCGATTGAACAAGTGCTTGATTTGGCTGATGAATTCAACGCCCTGACCTATATTGACGAAGTTCATGCGGTGGGCATGTACGGACCACACGGGGCCGGTGTGGCCGAGCGTGACGGGCTGATGGACCGGATTGATATTATCAACGGCACCCTTGGCAAGGCTTACGGCGTGATGGGCGGCTATATTGCCACCAGCGCCAAAATGGCCGATGCGATCCGCTCTTATGCGCCCGGTTTTATTTTCACCACCAGCCTGCCGCCAGCGGTGGCTGCGGGGGCGGCGGCCTCGGTCAAACATCTGAAAACCGATCCGCATTTGCACGAATTACAACAAACCCACGCGCGTATTTTGAAGGACCGTTTGATCGCCATGGGGTTGCCGATCATTGACCACGGCAGCCATATTGTGCCTGTGCATGTTGGGGATCCGGTTAAATGCAAAATGATTTCCGACAAATTGCTGGAAGATCACGGCATTTACGTGCAGCCGATCAATTTCCCGACTGTTCCACGCGGCACCGAACGCTTGCGGTTTACCCCGTCGCCATTGCACGGGCCAAAAGAAATAGACCGGCTGGTTGCAGCGCTGGATAACCTATGGTCGCAATGTGCGCTGAATCGTGCCGAATTAACCGGTTAGTCATTGAATAACGTGCAAAATTGATCGCTTTGTGATAGTAACCCGATGATTAACAGTTCATAATCGAATCGTGTATTAGTTTGGGGAACGTTTAGTGGTTACGGAGCAGCGGAAATGATCGGGCGCTTTTTTTCATCGGATGATGTTGACGTCGAAGAACCCAAAGGGTTTGATTCGTATGATCTACGTCTTGGTGATGTCATGCGTGGTGAACGCGCGACGCTTGGTAAATCGCTTCTTTCTGTTCAACGCGACCTGAAGATCAAAGCATCCTATATTTCGGCGATCGAAAATGCCGACCCGACCGCATTTGAATCCCCCAGTTTTATCGCCGGATACGTGCGTTCTTATGCGCGCTATCTGGGGCTGGATCCGGAATGGGCTTTTAATAAATTCTGCCAAGAAAGCAATTACACCACGGCGCACGGGATGTCGGCAGAGGCCTCCAGCATAGCAGCCACCAAGATCGAGAAAAAATTCCGAAAGAGCAATGACCCGATCTCGGATCCAAATGTGGCCTTTACGCCTGCAAAAGAAAGCGCACTTTCGCGGGTTGAACCGGCTGCGATCGGATCGATGCTTGTTTTGTTGACGCTCATCGGTGGTATCGGTTATGGTGGCTGGACTGTGTTGCAAGAAGTGCAGCGGGTGCAATTTGCGCCGGTTGAAGAAGCGCCTGGCGTGACCACAAGCCTTGATCCGCTAACATCTAGCGCGGCTGTAATTGCTGCGGCTGATCAAACCAATGATTTTGTTGTTCCGACACCGGATGCACTGGATCGGCTTTATCGACCTCAGGCGCTGGACGTTCCGGTAATGGTTGCCCGTGATGGTCCGATTGCCACGCTAGACCCTGAAAAATTCAACACCCAGACAGCCGGTAGTGATCTAAGCGGCCCTGATTTGCGTCAGGTGATGGCCGGAATTTCAACACCGGATCTGACTGAACAACAGGCTTTGGGCCAAACGCCTGCCAATCCAGCCTTGATCAAAGTTACCAAACAAGGTGTGCCGGAAGTGGCCATTTTCGCGGTAAACGAGGCTTGGGTCAGGGTGCGCTCGGCTTCGGGCACGGTAATTTTTGAAAAGGTTATGGCCCCGGGTGAAAAGTTCATTCTGCCCAAAACCGAAGAGCCGGCCACATTGCGCACGGGCTATGCAGGGACGGTATATTTTGCTGTGAACGGTAAAACATACGGCCCGGCTGGCGAAGGCGCATCAGTGGTTAGCAAAGTTGCCTTGGGCCAAGACGATATCACAGCCAAATTTGCGCTTGCCGATTTAAGTCAAAACCAAGCGTTGTCAACGGTGGTGGCGAAACTGGCGCAAGATCAAGATCAGATCAAGGCCGTGCAAGACTGATTG
>DOHJ01000192.1:12976-14368 GCA_003535335.1 Paracoccaceae bacterium
TGGTTGAGGAACAGACCGGAAAGCCCCACCAAAGCGGGGCTTGCTTTTTTGTTTATTGGTCTGAAACCTTACTGTTTGCGTGCCTCTTCAACCAGTTTTTGCATTCCTGCCAACGGCACGTAGCCCCGCACCAGTTGACCGTCTAGAATAAAGGTTGGCGTGCCCGAGATTTGCAACTGCTGACCCAAGGCGCGATTGGCCTGAATGATCTGGTTCACGTCCGAGCTGTCCATTTTAGCAAGCAGTGCATCGGCGTCAAGACCCATGCCAAGGGCCAGTTTTCTTAACGCTTCGGGGCTGGGCTGCCCGCGCAATGCCATCAGGGATTTGTTCATGTTTTCATAGCTTTGCGGTGCCTCCAGCAATGTTGCCAAGGCAAATTTGGCTGTGGTCAGGGAATCTGGTCCCAGAATTGGAAATTCCTTGTAAATCAGCCTGATATTGCCATCCGATTTCACCAGCGCCTCGACTTCGGGGCGGGCACGTTTGCAATAGGCACAGCGATAATCGGAAAATTCGACAATGGTGATGTCGCCATCCGGATTGCCGCTGATATGGGACACGCCATCATTAAAAATAGCATCGTGATTGCTTAAAACCATCGCCTGATCGTTGTTGGACTGCTCCGCGGCTTGGCGCTGTTCCAGCACCGCAACGGCCTCCATGATGATTTCCGGGTTTTCCAGAATATAGGCCCGAACCTCGGCCCGGAAAGCGGCGCGTTCGCCATCGGTCATCTCGATAATATCAGTTGCCAGTGCCGGTACCGGTGCGGCCATGGTCATTGCGGCAAGGCCGATTGCAAGGGGTAGGTGTTTCATATTATCTCCGTTTTTTTGCTTGTCTGGCTACTCTTAACACATCTTGGGCGCGGTTCCAGCCCGCAGAACCACGCGGCAACAAACCCGAGGCACGTTTGGCGTGAATGCCTGCATCTTTCAGGCGGCCCGACATGGCGTATCTTTCTGCGGTGGCAAGGCTTGCCATGCCATTGTTACCGGTTCTGGCATAGGCCATGGCCAAATCACGCATCATGCGCGGATCAAATGGATCACCCGCGCGCGCCTTACGTAAAACAGCCAAGGCCTTTTTGTAATTCTTCTGGGCCAGCAACGCGCGGCCATAACCTGCCAAAATCAGCGGCTCATGCGGTGCCAGTGCCACCGCCTTGCCATATGCGGCTGCGGCGGCTTTGGCTTGTCGCGATTCCAGCAGGATCTGACCTTTTAATTCATGGGCAAAGGCATCTTTGGGGCGCAGCTTTATCAAGGCGTTGATTTCCCGCAGGGCTTTTTTTATGTCGGGTTTGCGGTGATAGGCCACAGCCCGCATCATTAGGGAAACGTCCTTGTAGCCGGTTTTTTTGGCCTCGCGCAGCCCCCATTTTGAATG
>DOHJ01000192.1:14767-16692 GCA_003535335.1 Paracoccaceae bacterium
CCTTGGGGTTTAAAGGCCGCCGCATACCCCTTGACCGCCCGCAGCCGTTCGCGTGATAGTGGATGGGTTAACGCGTATGGGTCGCGACGCGAGGCTGAAAGGGCCTCTTGGCCGCGAAAAATGTTCAAGACCTCGATCATTGCTGCAGGGTCAACGCCGGCGCGTGCCATGTAACGTGCGCCGGACTGGTCGGCCGATGCTTCTTCGCCGCGGGTGTGGGCCAAAAACACACGCCTTGCAGTTTCCAATGATCCGGCTGCAATACCGGCTCCGGCCCTGACATTTCCCGAGGTTATGGCGGCCGCTGCCGCCAGTAATATTCCAAGACCGGCGGCCGTTCTGGCCGTGCCCATATTTGCAATGCGCCGCGAAATATGGCCATTGGCGATATGGGCTGCCTCATGGGCCAAAACCGCCTGCAATTGCTGATGGGTTTTCAGTTTCAGGATCAGGCCCGAGTGAATGAAAATATGTTGGTTATTGGCCACAAAGGCATTTAGAGAGCTGTCATTGATGATCAGAATTTTGATCTGTCCGGCTGGCAAACCGGCGGCATTCAGGATCGGGCGGGCGATTTTGCGTAAAGCATATTCAATTTCGGCATCGCGTATCAGGCCTTGGGCCTGCGCGGGATTTGTGACAATTCCAACTGTTGCTGCCCAAAGCAGTGCTGCAAAAAATATACGTTTTAAATCCATGCCTGCCATTGACCTTTGTTAAACCGATTGGGACAAAGCCCGTTGAATCAGAGTTTCTATTAACAGTAGTCTGAGAGGGTTGAATGAAAACATCAAGTCGAAGCGTGGTTGATCCCTTTATCGTGATGGATGTGATGGAATCCGCACGGCGTGCAGAGGCCCAGGGCCAGCATATTATCCACATGGAAGTCGGCCAGCCCGGCACGCCTGCGCCAAAAGCGGCGCGTGATGCGCTAAGTTCTGCCATGCAGGATCAGGCGATGGGCTACACCGTGGCCTTGGGCCTGCCTGAACTCCGCGCAAAAATCGCCGGTTTATATCAGCAATGGTACGGTATTTCGCTGGATCCTGCCCGGGTGATTGTCACGCCCGGATCATCAGGGGCTTTTATTTTGGCCTTTACCACATTGTTTGATGCCGGTGCCAAGGTCGGGTTGGGTGAGCCGGGTTATCCGTCATATCGCCAAATCCTGTCGGCGCTGGATTTGCAGCCCGTCGGCATTCAGACTTCGGCGCAAAACCGCTTGCAGCCGGTTGCTGAGCAAATATCGGGCAAGGATTTGGCCGGTCTGATCGTGGCGTCTCCGGCAAACCCTTCGGGAACCATGCTGGACCGGCCTGCGCTGGAAAGCCTGATCGGGGCCTGCCATGAACAGGGAATAAGTTTTATTTCGGACGAGATTTATCACGGCATCCAATACGGTGAGCCTGCGGTTTCGGCGCTGGAAATTAGCGATGATGTTTATGTGATCAATTCGTTTTCCAAATATTTTTCAATGACCGGCTGGCGGGTCGGCTGGATGATTGTGCCGCAAAACCATGTGCGCACCATTGAGAGATTGGCGCAAAATATGTTCATTTGCCCCTCGCACGCCTCGCAGGTGGTGGCGCTGGCGGCGATGGATTGTGATGATGAATTGCAGGGAAATATGGCTGTTTACCGCGAAAACCGTCGCCTGATGCTTGAGGGTTTGCCAAAGGCAGGTTTTGACAAAATTGCGCCACCGGACGGGGCATTTTATATTTATGCGGATGTGGCGGATTTAACCGATGACAGCCGCGCATTTGCCGCTGAAATTTTAGAACATGCCAGAGTTTCCGTAACTCCGGGTCTGGATTTTGATGCCGTGCGCGGTGGGCAGACGTTGCGGTTTTCCTTTGCCCGCAAGACAAGTGACATTGTTGAAGGTCTAGGGCGTTTGCGCGATTTTATGGGTAAAGATAGCT
>DOHJ01000134.1:0-265 GCA_003535335.1 Paracoccaceae bacterium
AACCCGAGAATCTATTGACATGTGTCAAAGCGCGAAAATGGTTTTCAGAGTATTAACGCGCCATAGCTTATTACAAAGGAGACGCGAACATGGCCACGCCCACAACACCAAAGAAAATCACCAATCCCGCAGCGACCGAAACAGCTAAAAACACAGAATCGATTTCTTTTCCGGTTGTGTCGCATGATAATATCGAAAAAGTATTTGGAACCGGTGAATATCCGTATTCCGATAAAATGAAGAAAAAAGAATACGAGGCCGAAAA
>DOHJ01000134.1:601-3191 GCA_003535335.1 Paracoccaceae bacterium
TTGCTAAAACTGCAAAAATGGGGGACCGAAACCGGCCAGAAATTTGTTATGTTATTTGAAGGTCGTGATGCGGCCGGCAAAGGCGGCACGATCAAGCGGTTTATGGAGCATTTAAACCCGCGCGAGGCCCGTGTTGTGGCCTTGAACAAACCCACAGACACCGAGCGCGGCCAATGGTATTATCAGCGCTACATCCAAAATCTTCCCACAAAGGGCGAAATGGTTTTTTATGACCGTTCCTGGTACAATCGTGCCGGTGTTGAGCGGGTTATGGGGTTTTGCTCACCGCCCGAGTATCTGGAATTTATGCGCCAAACACCCGAATTCGAACGTATGATGGTGCGCTCTGGTATCCGGCTTTATAAATACTGGTTCTCGGTCACTCAAGACGAACAAAAGCGCCGCTTTGACAGCCGTCAAGGCGACCCGCTAAAGCGCTGGAAACTGTCACCGGTTGATATTGCCTCATTGTCAAAATGGGACGATTACACCGAAGCCAAAGAGGCCATGTTCTTTTATACCGACACGGCAGATGCGCCTTGGACTATCATCAAGTCCGATGATAAAAAACGCGCCCGTATCAACACAATGAAACATTTTCTGGCCTCGGTAGATTATCCCGATAAAGATACTGAAATTGTCGGTGAACCCGATCCGCTGATTGTTGGCGGGACCAGCCATGTGCTGCATAATTCAGATCACATTCTTGGAAAATCGCTGCATCCGGGCGGGTAAAAACCGGATAATTCTTTTTTGAAATGCCAAACACTGGTAATTCCCCGCGTTTTCACCTATTTAAAAGATGAACACGCGGGGAATTATTATGTGGAATGAACGGTATGAACAACCGGGCTATTTATTTGGCACCGAGCCGGCACAGTTTTTGCGTGACCATTCCGGTTATTTAAAACCCGACGCCAAAGCACTGGCCGTGGCCGATGGCGAGGGGCGAAATTCTGTGTTTATGGCTCAGGCGGGGCTGGATGTGACCGCGATGGATTATTCACACATTGCGATTGAAAAAGCCAAAGCACTGGCCATGGCGCGAGAGGTTTCGGTTTCGTTTAACGAAGCAGATATCAACAGCTGGGATTGGCAGGAAAACAGCTTTGATCTGGTTGTGGCGATATTTATCCAGTTTGTCGGGGCAACGATCCGCGATCAAATATTTAACGGCATCAAACGCACCCTGAAACCCGGCGGGGTTTTGATGCTGCATGGCTACACGCCTGAACAAATCGCCTTTGGCACGGGTGGTCCTTCGCAGGCCGAAAACATGTATACGCTTGAAATCCTGGAGCGCGCATTTGGGGGTTTTGAAATTCTGGAACTGTCGGCCTATCAGCGCGATCTGGATGAAGGCGACGGGCATTGCGGTAAATCCGCCCTGATTGATCTGGTTGCCAGAAAACCGAAATAAGCGGCAGGCATAATCCCGCCCAATAGCAATATCAGCGGTTTAGTCGCAGTTAAAGCTGTTGAACTGAGAAATCTTCAGGCCTAAACAGCAACTATGAAACGAATTATCCTGTTTGCAAGTTGTGCGTTCATTGCCTTGTCGCCCATCCCCGCCCAAACGCATCCGCATGTATTTGTGGACGCGGGGCTGCATTTTTTGTTTGACGACAAAGGCCAGTTGGCAGCGGTTCGGGTGATCTGGGTTTATGACGAATTATATTCGCTGCTGTTGGTCGAGGATCGCGGTTTGGATCAGGACGGCGATGATAAACTAACCGAGGCTGAAAAACAGGCGCTGGCCGGAACCGATGTGGATTGGGATCAGGGGTTTCCGGGGGATCTGGAGCTGAGCGATGCGGCAGGTGAGCCGATTTTGCTGGCAAGTCCGGTGAAACACATGGCCGATTACAAAGACGGTCGCATTATTACCAGCCACATCCGGCCGCTCAAAAACCGCTTTAGGCCCGGTGCAAACGGCATCAACGCCAAGATTTTCGATCCCACTTATTTTGTTGCCTACGACCTGCGCCTTTCGCCTAAAATCGAAGGGGACGCAGGTTGCAAAGTCGAAATCAACAGGGTGGATATCAGGGCTGCCATGGAAAAGGTAGACAAAGAGTATTTCGGCCCCGGCGCCAAGGAATTCAGTGCTGATGACTACCCCGAAGTTGGCGAATTATTTGCAGACACAATGGTTTTGACATGCGCACCGTCCTCTTAATTACCGTGATTTGCGTGGCTCTGGGCGGGGTTTTGTTCTGGGTAATGGGCGGCATGGACCAGCTGGCTGTCTGGGCCGCCGATGGTCAGCGCGAATTTCAAAACGCCATGGCGCGGGCCTTGCGGGCTTTGCGCGACGGTGATCCACAAGCCCTGACAACGCTGCTGGTCGTTTGTTTCACTTACGGATTTTTCCACGCGGTCGGGCCGGGCCATGGCAAGGTTTTAATCGGCGGTTATGGCGTGGGTCGGCGCATCGGGTTGTTGCGGCTTTCTTCAATTGCGCTGATGTCATCGCTGGCCCAATCGCTTAGCGCCGTGGCGCTGGTTTATGCCGGAGTGTTTTTATTGAACTGGTCCAGCAAACAGATGGTTAATATCACCGAAAACATCATGGCACCGGTCAGTTACG
>DOHJ01000090.1 GCA_003535335.1 Paracoccaceae bacterium
TGGCACATGCCGGTAGCCTATCTGGTAATCCCGATTTTCGCCTTGGCCAATGCTGGCATTCCGATGGATTTTGGAACTTTTGGCGAGACCATGTCGCATCCGGTTGTTCTGGGGGTATCCTTTGGCCTGATACTGGGCAAGTTCATCGGAATTACCGGTGCCAGTTGGCTGGTGTTGAAGCTGGGTGTGGCGGTTCTTCCGAAAGACACCCGTTTTACCCAGATTGCGGGTGTCTCGTTTCTGGCCGGGATTGGCTTTACCATGTCGATCTTTGTGGCTCAGCTTGGATTTGCGGAAAATGGCAATCTGTTGCTAATGGCCAAGACTGGTATTCTTACAGCGTCACTGATTTCGGGATTGATCGGTTTCATCTGGCTCTATCTGGCCAGCAAACCCACGGCGAAAGAAGTGAACCCGGAAGCATCCAAAGCGCTGGTGGAGTAATGGATATATCCACTCTGCGGTTGGGTCATGTCGCTACGTTCGCCGCCGCCCCTTTGCTTGGGTTGTTGACCTATTGGCTGACCCTGCCGCAGGGTGCTGGTATTGCGGGTGCGTTGGCCGTTACAGTGTTTGCTGCAGTATTGTGGATCACCGAAGCTCTGCCGCTTCCGGTAACAGCGCTGTTGGTTCCGGTCGGGTTGGCAGCCATGGGCGTGTTTGAAGCCAAAGACGCGTTCACATCCTTCGGTAGCCCCGTGCTGTTTCTGGTGCTTGGTGGCTACGCTTTGGCTGTCGCGGTCGAGGCTAATAACGTGGACCAGTGGCTAGCGCGCCATATCCTCGGGCTGGCGGGCACCAAAACCATTGGCCTATTGGCGGCCTTCATGGCCACATCAGCAGTGCTGTCGATGCTGATCTCGAACACCGCGACAACCGCCTTGCTGATCCCAGTTGCAGCAGGCGTTCTTGCTCACCAGAAAACGGATCACAACCTGTCCCGCCTGCTGATGCTCGGCGTGGCTTACGGGGCCAGTATTGGCGGGGTGGCCACCATAACCGGCTCGGCTCCAAATGCTATTGCCGCAGGCTTGCTCGACATCAGCTTTGTGCAATGGATGGCCTATGGCCTGCCGATCAGCCTCACCATGCTTGTGGTTGCCCTGTTTATTCTTTTGTGGGCCTTCCCGCCAAAAGAAAAACAGATCTGCGCCGTTCAGCAAGACGAAATCGTGCTGACAGCTTCGGCAAAGCGCACCCTTTGGGTGGCTGGTCTCATACTGGTATTATGGCTGACCGGCCCAGCATTGGCGCGCATGAGCGGGCTGCCCGCCGCTTTTCTCGGCTCGGCCTCGGTTGCGATCATTGCCGTTGCCTTGCTGGTGGCCACCGGCTGCACCACATGGAAGGCGCTTGAAAAAGGCGTGCACTGGGGGGTTTTGTTGTTGCTGGGCGGCGGGCTTAGCTTAGGGCGCGGGCTAACGGATTCGGGTGCGGCCGACTGGTTGGCGCAACTGTTGACCGCGCATGTGGAGGACTGGGCCTTTCTGGCGCTGAAACTCATGCTGGTGGCCATTGCGGTTTTTGCCACCGAACTGATTTCCAACACAGCCGTCACCGCCAAGCTGGCACCGATCCTGATGGGGGTAGCGTTGCACCTGGGGCTGGAGGCCGAGAGCCTGGTGCTGCCGGTTGCCATTGCCACCTCGATGGCATTCATGCTGCCGGTGGCCACGCCGCCCAACGCATTGGTGCATGCCAGCGGCTATGTCACCCAGCGCGATATGATGCGCGTCGGTTTGCGGCTTAATCTGGCGGCGATTGCGGTGATCACCGTGCTGTTTCACTTTGTGCTGTGATGAAGGCGCTAAGATGCCCATAGTGTGCGAATGAAGATACCCAGTATCGCAACCGGAACAAGAATGCGTATCAGCCACAACCAAACCACCCCGATCCGTCTGGTGCCAAAATCCGTCTCGTTCAGTATCATTGTACGGTTCAGGCGCCAACCGACATAAAGCGCCGTAAGAACCCCCGCGACAGGCAGCAGAAAACTGGAAACGCCAAAATCAATTGCATCGAGAATACCGTGCGATCCAATGCGGACGTGGCTTAGAACTCCATAGCCCAGAGCCGAGGGAATTCCGAGTACAAATACGCTCCCCCCCATGACAATGGTTGCGCCACGCCGAGACAGTGACGTTCGGCGGATCATGGCCGAAACCGGAATTTCGATCAATGCGACCATCGAGGTTATCGCCGCCGCTGCGAGCAGCAACAGGAACACCGAGCCAACAAATACTCCGGCAGGCATCTTCAGGAAAACCTGTGGTAGCGTCACAAAGGCCAGTTCAGGGCCGGCGGCGGGGTTGCCACCCAATGCGAATACGGCTGGAAAAATTGCCAAACCCGAAATGATCGCAAAAAGCGTGTCCCCGAGCGCAACAATCATAGCCGATGCGGGCACCGAAAATGTTCGGGGCATGTAACTGCCGTAGGTCACAAAAAACGCCATCCCCAGACTAAGCGTAAAAAAGGCCTGCCCCAAGGCTGCTGCATAAACCTCGGGATTGCGCAGTGCGTCCCAATCAGGGGCTAGGAAAAACCGAACACCTGCCCCGGACCCCGGAAGCGAAAGTGAATAGCCTGCAAGAACGATGATAAGGACAGCAAGAACAGGGACCACCAACCGGTTGAGGCGCTCGATCCCCTGTCGAACACCGCTGGACACGATGAATATCGTAATTGCCAGAATTGCGCCTTGCCAAATCAACGGGTCGACAGGTTGCGAGACAAACTGTTTAAAATAGCCGCCATAATTTGCTTGGGCCGCGCGCCACAGGGTGCCTGTTACCGCGCCAACAGCATATCTTAATGCCCAACCTGCGATGACGGCATAGTAACTGAGCAATAGCACAGCCGTCACAATGCCCAGCCAGCCAATGCCGCGCCACCGGCTGGTTTTGCCCGTGGTTTCAAACGCGCTGATCGCGTCTCCTTGGGCGCGGCGGCCGATTGCCAGTTCGGCGATCATCAACGGAACGCCGATAAGAAACACACAGGCGAGATAGATGAAAAGGAAAGCCGCACCACCATTTTCACCGGCGACATAAGAAAAGCGCCAGATATTGCCAAGCCCCACCGCACCACCAATGGTTGCCAACACGAACCCATAGCGACTGCTCCATTGCTCGTTCTGGGGGCTCATTTTAACTGCTTTCTTTTATCATAATGCTTCAATTACCAGTTAGCGGCTTTCCCATTATTTCAGCGTCTATTATTTGCCTGTTGTTAGCCGAACTGCTATAATGGGCCTATCTGATAACGCGCCTTCTAGAAAGGAAAAACCATGAAACGGTTCCAGAATATCCTCTTCGTAAAAAGCGACTGTAATGACACGGCCGCATTCGCACAGGCAGCGGATTTGGCCGCCCAAAACAATGCTGGGTTGACGTTGGTCAAGACGATTGCGGAAATCCGCGAGACGATATATGGCGTACCCGAAGAAATGCTGGAAACACTTGAGCAGGAAATTCTGACAACTTGCAAAGAGGCATTGGAGCATCTTGCAAAACCCCATCATCAATCCGTTCAAATCCAGTTTGAAATTCTTGAGGGAATTCCGTTTATCTCGATTATTCAAAAGGTTCTCCAAAACGGTTTTGATTTGGTCATCAAATCTGCCGAGGGCGGCTATGGACCGATTACGCGTCTCTTCGGCTCTGCCGATATGCATCTGCTCAGAAAATGCCCATGCCCGGTCTGGTTGATAAAACCGGATCAGCCGGAAACTGTGAACCGGATTGTTGCTGCCGTCGATTTTGACGATTTTAATGAAGTGGACAAGAACAAAGACCTTAACCGGCAGATACTGGAGATGTCGCTCACGCTCGCGCATCGTGACGGGGCAGAATTACATATTGTCCACGCTTGGAGTGCTGTTGGTGAAAATGCTCTTGGTGGTGTGCGGTCTGGCCTAATGAAGGAGGAAGTGCTGGAGTATGTCGCCGGAGTTGAAGCCTCGCAACAGCGCCATCTTTCCGAGTTGCTGGAGCAGGCCAAAGGTTGGGTTGGTCAGGATATTTTTGATGCTGTTAAGCCGAAAAAACACGCCCTTAAGGGGCTGGCGCATGAGGTGGTCACTGAATTAACGCGCACACTTTCTGCTGACCTTCTGGTCATGGGAACGGTCGGGCGAACCGGAATTCCAGGCTTTATTATCGGCAACACGGCCGAAACCATTCTTGGTGGCATTGATTGCTCGGTACTGGCCATCAAACCCGCCGGTTTCGTCAGCCCGGTTAAGGTTTCGTAATCCCAAAAACAGCCATGGCCCAAGAGGCTCTGAATCCTGCGGCTGCGTCATCTGCAACCAAGGGAAAATAGTTCAATCTGAATTTTTAGCACATCAGGAGATACTCATGTTCAAGCATATTTTAGTTGCGGTTGCATTCGATGAAGACGATGAACCGGATAGACCAGTTGCAGCTGCGCTGGCGCTGGCAGATAAAGGTGCGCGGGTAACGATTTTGCACGTCAAGCCCGCGGTGCCAGGTTACGCTATATCCTACATACCTTCGGATTATCTGTTGGAGTTGAACAGGGCAATAAGCGACAGGCTCGAGAAAATAGCGCAACAATTTAAAAATGGCGCAGGCGTTCTGATCGAGGGGCATTCAGGACGCACCATTGTGGCCTGGGCGGAAAAGAACGAAGTAGACTGCATTATCATTGCGTCACACCGCCCCGGCCTGCAGGGGTTTCTGATTGGTAGCACAGCGACCCGGGTCGTGCGCCATGCGAATTGTTCGGTGATTGTGATTCGTTGATCTGGCGCACTTAAGAAGCTAAATAGGTTTTCAGAACACCCTTAGGGACAAGCCAAAGGATGAGAAATCCAATGAGCGGTCTGTTAGCCTTACTTGATGATCTTGCTGCTATTGCCAAGGTGGCGGCGGCGTCGGTTGATGATGTTGTTGCCCAGGCTGCAAAGGCGGGGGCCAAGGCAGCTGGCGCTGTGATTGACGATGCGGTTGTCACACCCAAATATGTGCATGGTTTTGCGGCCAAGCGCGAGCTGCCGATTGTTTGGCGGATTGCCACGGGGTCAATAAAGAACAAACTGCTGATCCTGCTGCCTTGTTATTGTCGTCATTTGCAGCTTGGGCGATCCTGCCCTTGCTAATGTTTGGCGGGGCCTATTTGTGCTTTGAGGGAACCGAGAAAAATCGTGCACCTATTTGCTCCCCATGACACGGTACATGCGGGCGCGGATCTGCAGAGCGATGATCCAGCCCATCTGGAAGAGGAAAAAGTTGCAGGCGCAATCAAAACCGATTTTATCCTGTCCGCCGAAATCATGGCCATTGCGCTGGCGGCTATGGATCAGGGATCAATCTGGATGGTGGCTGCAACGCTGGCCGTTGTTGCCATCGGCATCACGGCCATGGTTTACGGCAGTGTTGCGGTGATCGTAAAGGCCGATGATGTGGGCCTGCATATGGCCACTCATGGGCGGCTCAGCCTTACGAAAGCCATTGGGCGGGGGATCGTAAAGGGCATGCCCGGGTTTTTGAAATTGCTGATGGTTGTCGGCACCGCGGCGATGCTCTGGGTGGGTGGATCAATTGTGATTCACGGCCTGGATTCTCTTGAATTCAGCTGGCTGGAACACCATATATATGACTGGGCCACACAAGTATCGCACTTGGTTTCGCAACAGGCTGAAGCGACCGTAAAATGGTTTGCAAAAGCCGCAATGGATGGCGTGGTCGGGCTGGCAATCGGGCTGGTAATCATACCGGTTGTGAAGTTCGTCTCGACAATGCGCAAGCAACTTTGAGCTGCCAGTAATCAGGTTCATGCGTCTCGGTGCAATACCCTCCGGCCCCTTGGCATGAAGTTAGATTTGGAGAGTAATAAAATGGAACGCAGAACACATCTTGTCGTTGTTGATACCTTTTGCCCGACGGGTGAAATCGCCTCGACCCTACAGGCGCTATCCTCGGATTCCACCCATATATCGGTGCTGGTTCTGGGGCTGGCACCGGAAATGCCTATCAGCACATATAGCGCTTCTTCTTACGGTGCATATGCGATCCCTGCGGCATGGCAGGAGGCATACAACACGCAGAATAAAGTAACCGCTGCCCGCGCCGAAGATGTGGAAAAAATATTGCAGGATGCGGGTATTGCCGGCGACGTTGTAACGGCATTTTGCGAGATGCCAAGAATCGAGGAAGCCATTGCTGCACGGGCCGCGTTGTGCGATTTGACAATTCTGTCAGGTCAGGTGATTACGTCCGGGGATATCCTGAAGCAAGCCCTTGACGGGATATTGTTCCGTTCCCCTGTTGCGGCCGTAGTCAACAATACGGACCAAGCATTCACGGGTAGTGCCAAACACCCGTTCATTGCTTGGAGCGGTGATTTGCCCGCGACCCGCGCTGTTCATCATGCGCTGCCGGTCTTGCTGGAAGCCAAAGAAGTAACTGTTGCGGTGTTTGACCCCGTCATGCGGGATCATGCTGATGGTGACAACCCAGGATCGGACGTTGCAACATGGCTCAGCCGACATGGATGCAAGGTGAATGTTCAGCAATATCCAAGCGGCGGCAAGGAAATCGGTGATTGTATCGTTGAGCGGGCAACCGAGGTTGGATCGGACCTTGTTGTCATGGGGGCCTACGGGCATTCAAGATTACGTCAACGGATATTCGGCGGAACAACGCGAACACTGCTTGAGCAAACCAAACTGCCGGTATTGTTTGCGCATTAAACAGCCGCAGGTTCCCTCATATATCTGGGGACATCTTGATCATAGAAACTCTAAATAACGAGGACTGTATCCTATGAAAAAAATTCTATTCGCAACCGACCTCGACGCAAGATCGGATCGCGCCTTGGATCGCGCCATGATGATCGCAACAGCGCTCAATGCAAAACTGCACATTCTTCATGTCGTTGAAAACACATGGCCACGCGGGGCCGAGAAAGTTGCGTTAACGGAAATTGAAAATCTGGTTGGAATAAGCCAGAAAATCCATCGCATTTCAAAAGAGGGGCAAGGTGTTACCCCCGAAATTAAAGTCATTCGGGGCAAGCCGGCAAAGGAAATCGTCAAGGAAATCAAGTCTATTGATCCCGATCTGGTTATCATGGGGCGTGGCAAGGATTTTACGATTGAAAAGATCATTATCGGGACAACGGTTGAAAAGGTTATTGCCAAATCAGACAAGCCCATTCTTGTGGTAAAAGCACGACCAAAGGCGGCCTATGAAACATGTCTGGTGGCCTTCGATAACTCCACCGGATCACGTTCCGCTCTGGAAACGACGCTCCAAATCGCACCACAAGCGAACCTGATTATTGTAAATGCCGCTGAATATCTTCGCGCGCAAAGCGATGAGCTTGGCAATATCGAGGATTTGATACATGGCCATTCATCAAAGATCATTGAGGAAACCATAACGCCAGATCAGAAAAAACCTGACCTTCAAATATTGGTTGATAGAGGAGCTGCAACCGACGTGATCTTGACACGCGTGGCGGAAATCAAACCTGATCTCGTGGCTTGTGGCAGGACGGGTAAAACAGGTTTGAAATCCCTGTTGCCCGGCAGCACCGCCCAAGTGCTCCTTGGGCATCTGCCATGTGATGTTTTGCTTGCAGGGGTCAAATAGTGTCCGGTGAATCAAAGCGGGCGCATGGCGACCAGATCAACGGATCAGTGTTATGAACCGTTTCGGCTGTTTTTATGGCAGGCTTTCGACCTTATTTATCATGGTTTAATTGTTACGCCGAGGGTGTTCAGAATTCCGTGCAGGATCATAAGTTAAACATCCAACACACCATTTGGTTCTGATGGATTGGACATCCCCCAGCTAGCGTTGTGCTAGGATTGAAGGATGGAAATTATCAGGAGGGTACTGAGATGAAAGATTTAGAACTTGTCGGCATAGATCTGGCTAAGAATGTATTCCAACTTCATGGTTGCAGCTCAACAGGCGAAGTGGTTTTTCGCAAACAACTTAGACGCAGCAAGCTGCTCTCGTTCATTGCTGAGCTGCCAACGTGCACTATTGCGATGGAGGCTTGTTCAGGGAGCCATTACTGGGGTCGAGAATTTGAAACCCTGGGCCACTCGGTACGCTTGATCGCACCTAAATATGTCAAGCCGTTTGTGAAACGCAGCAAGAGTGATGCGATCGAC
>DOHJ01000092.1:0-4504 GCA_003535335.1 Paracoccaceae bacterium
ACAAGCCTTGGACTTGGTATTTGCCACCCGTCATTCTCTGAAGTGCTGCAACAACCTCCTGCTGCTGCTCTGAAAGCCATGAACCCCTAATCGGTTTTTTTTCTGATTCAGTTTCTTTTCCCATTTAGTTTTCCATCTTTCGGCCACTATTATTTTAAAATTTCCCAATAAAATTTATGACGGCATTATCTGTTTGGGTCACATACCCCGCCCAACGCTCCATAAGCGCACGGCGGCGCTCTAACAGGTCAGACCGTGCATAGGCGCGCTCAACGTCGCTGCCTATTTTGTGCGCAAGGCTTAATTCAGCCAATTCACGGGGGGCGTTTGCAACCTCACTGGCCCAATCCCGAAACGTGCTGCGAAACCCGTGGACGGTCACGCCCTCGATTTTCATGCGGCGCAACAGCATAAGCATGGACATATTGGAAAGCGGGGCGTTTCGTTTTTGCCCTTCAAACACGTATTCGCTTTGCATGGCCTTTAGCGGCTCGATTATTTCCAGCATGGCAGGTGTCAAAGGAACGCGGTGCAGGGTATCGGTTTTCATCCGTTCGGCTGGCACGGTCCAAAGCCCCGCATCCAGATCCATTTCATCCCACTTGGCCCCCAGCACTTCACCCGTGCGCGACCCTGTAAGGCAGGTGAGCATCAGAGCCTTGGCAGCCATAGCCGAACGGCTTTGCAGGTCGGCATAGAAGGCTGGCACGTCCTGCCACGCCATAGCCTTGTGGTGTTTCACTTTGGCTTTGACCTTGGGCAATACGCCAGCATCCTTAATCGCGGTGACGGGGTTTTCACCTTCACGCCAGCCCTTTGATTTCGCCACGTCCAGAACCACCTTTAGGCGCTGGGCAACCCGTTTGGCCGTTTCATGCTTTTCGGTCCAGATAGGGGATAGGCAGGATAGAATTTCAGGCTGGCCGATTTCAGAAACGGGGCGTTTGCCAATCGTGGGAAAGGCATAATCGCGCAGGGTGTTGATAAATTGATCCCCGTGCTTTTTGTTGCGCCATGTAGGCAGGCGGTCATGGTGAACTTGCCTTGCCACTTCCTCAAATGACGGGATTACACCAACCGCGCTGTATTTCGGATTGATGCCCTGCTTGGCCAGAATGCGATATTTCAGCGCTCTGTCGCGGGCATCATAAAGCGAAGTGACGTTCGCCCCGCCCAATCCAAAGTCGGTTCGTAGCGGCGCGCCCTTGGAATTTTTCTGGCCTTTGACGGTGACGCGCAACACCCAGCGCCGTGCGCCAGACGGGTCAACAACAAGGAAAAGGCCGTTGCCATCCCCATGCCGCCCCGCCTGTAGTGACTCTACAAGCCGCTTGGTTAGCTTTCCTGATAGATGTGTTGCCATTGCTTATACCACGATTAATACCACACAAGAAACACTATCAGGCAAAACCGAATGAAATGCAACAGAAAGGAACACGGCGCGCATAGCTATGAAAATAAATGCTATTTGTTGTTTTTCGGGATTGAATGAAATCAAGAGAATAGGTTCTCTGGCGGAGGAGGTGGGATTCGAACCCACGGAGGACTTTCACCCTCGTCGGTTTTCAAGACCGGTGCATTCGACCACTCTGCCACTCCTCCGACCAGCGGCACATAACCTGCATAATCTGATTCTGAAAGTGGTAAAATGAAGGGGAATTTCGCCGATCAACGTTTGCACTCTTCCCTTGAAACAACACAGCCGTTAACATGCCTGCAAAACGCGCCAAAAAGCAGCGTGTAAATATTGAGTAGTAAGCCGGAAGTCCGGTAAAATGATGCTGCAAAAGACAGCGTAAATGTGAAGAGGGCAAAGCATGTTGATGAAATACGGGGCGTGGGCAAATTATGGAAAAATGGCAGTTCTGGCGGGATTGTTAACCACTGTAGCTGCTTGCGAAGAAGGTAAAAAATTCAATCTTTTCAAAGGTAAGGATAAAGGCGACGCATCGCAAACTGTCGCCAAAAGTCAAGCTTCGGGTAAAGTCGTTGAGCGCGATGTGGAATCGCCGGATGTGTTTCAGGCCACCGATAAGGGCCTGTGGGACGGGCGCCCCTCGCTTGGTGGTGTTTGGGTCGCGCATCCGGATGTTTCTGATCCGGAACGCGCAATTATTCGCAACAAAGCCAACGGAAAATTTGTAATCGGCGCGCTTTTTCGGCGTGAACGCGAAAATCCGGGACCAAAATATCAGGTTTCCTCGGATGCGGCCGAAGCGCTTGGCATGCTTGCTGGACAGCCCGCGAACCTGAATGTGACAGCCCTTAGAAAAGAGGAAATCGCCGAAGAGGCCCCCGCCCCGAGCGACCAGACACTGGATGCGCCTGAATCTATCGAAGAAAGCGCGCTGGATCCGATCGCATCGGCCGCTGCCGCCATCGAATCTGCCAGCAATAAACCCGCAAATAAACCCGCAGCAAAACCGGCAACGGCAACCAAAAGCAGCTCTGGCCTAACCAAACCCTACATCCAGCTGGGTATTTTCAGCGTCAAAGCCAACGCCAACAACACAGCCGCAAGCATGCGAAATGCAGGCATGATTCCGGTGGTTAAAAAACAAAGCAGCAGCGGAAAAACCTTCTGGCGTGTGCTGGTCGGGCCTGCCGATAATAAATCCCAGCGCACTGCATTGTTGAAAAAAATCAAAGGGCTAGGTTTCTCTGATGCCTATTTTGTCACAAATTAACAACGGATATTGACCACATGAAATTGCGCCTCATTCCCCTGATCGCCGTCATAACCAGCCTATTGGCCATCTTGCCCGCTGCGGCGCAATTCAACACTCAGGCCCGGGCCGCATATGTGATTGATCACACCACAGGCACGGTGCTGATGTCAAAGGATGCCGATGTGCCTTTGCCGCCGGCCTCGATGTCCAAGCTGATGACCCTGAATATGGTGTTCGAGGCCTTGGCCGATGGGCGTATGCGCCTTGATGACCGCCTGCCTGTGACGCAACATGCGATGGATTACAAAGGCTCCACCATGTTTTTGAACACCTCGGACCGGGTTCGGGTCGAGGATTTAATCCGTGGGGTGATTGTGCTGTCGGGCAATGATGCCTCGGCCGTTTTGGCCGAAGCCCTGTCGCCGGATGGCACCGAAGCCGGTTTTGCCCAGATGATGACCGCGCGTGCCAAAGAGCTTGGCATGAATAATTCACATTTCACCAATTCCAACGGCTGGCCTCAGGCGGGCCACCGGATGAGCGTGCATGATCTGGCAATTCTATCGAACCGTTTGATCTCCGAATTCCCCACATTTTACCCGCTGTTTTCCGAAACCGAATTTCTGTTTGATGGCCGCGCCCCGCAAAACAAAAATAACCGCAATCCACTGCTGAAACTTGGCATTGGGGTCGACGGTCTGAAAACCGGCCACACAAAAGAGGCGGGATATGGTCTGGTTGGTTCGGCCAAACAGGGCAACCGGCGGATTATTTTCGTGATCACCGGCCTGCAAAGCGAAGCCGCGCGGGCCAAGGAATCCGAGCGCATCGTGAATTGGGCCTTCCGCCAGTTTGTCGAAAAGAAAATTGTGCCCAAAGGCCACAGGGTTGCCGAAGCCGATGTCTGGTTGGGCCAAGCCAGCCGCGTTGGTCTGGTCGCGCCCAAAGATTTACTGTTGCTGGTGCCTGCTCTTTCAAAAGATGCGCTGGACACCTCGATCAGCTATCAAAGCCCGATCGAGGCCCCGATCAAAGCCGGCCAACAGCTTGCAGAATTGGTCATCAAACGCGATGGCATGCCCGAAGCCCGCATGCCGCTGGTCGCCGATCGCGACATTGCGCGCGGCGGTTTTTTACCGCGCATGCGCACGGCGGCCAAGCTGCTGTTTTCGCAGATCAGTAGCGGAATTTAGGGCTGTTTTTCAATGGGTTCGGGAATTTTTATCACATTTGAGGGCATAGATGGATCGGGCAAATCATCGCAAGCCCGCCTGCTGGCAGAACAGCTGAAAGCAGACGGAAAACAGCTGGTTCTGACCCGTGAGCCGGGCGGCAGCGAGGGGGCCGAGGAAATCCGCCGCTTGTTGGTAGAAGGTGCGCCGGATCGTTGGTCGGCCGAAACCGAAATTCTGCTGTTTACCGCCGCACGGCGCGATCATCTTGAAAAAACCATTGAGCCGGCGCTGCGTGCCGGTAAAATTGTCGTCAGTGACCGATTTGCCGATTCAACCCGGGTTTACCAAGGTGTTGCGCGGGCCGATTTGCGCGGGGTGGTTGATGCCCTGCACGAACAAATGATTGGCCGCGAGCCGGATCTGACATTTATTATTGATATGGAGCCCAAAACCGCGCTTGCCCGTGGATTGGCGCGGGGATCGGGCGAGGATCGGTTCGAGGAACTGGGGCTGGAATTCCAGATCGCTTTGCGCCGCGGATTTCTGGCCTTGGCCACTGATTTTCCGGCCCGTTGCCACCTGATAAACGGCGCACGCGACATGGATGAAATTGCCGCCGAAATCCGGCAAATTACAAGCGATGCATTGACAACATGAGCA
>DOHJ01000092.1:4857-9342 GCA_003535335.1 Paracoccaceae bacterium
ACATGAGCATCGATACAGATCTGCCCGAACCCGACCGCGTCCAAGGTGCACTACATCCGCGCCAAACCACGCGATTATTTGGCCAAAGCGAGGCTGAAACCGCCTTTTTGACCGCCTATAATTCGCAACGTTTGCACCACGCCTGGCTGATCACCGGCCCGCGCGGGGTGGGCAAAGCTACGCTGGCCTGGAAACTGGCGCGTTTTTTGCTGGCTGAACCGGCTGATAATGGCCCCTCGATGTTCGGCGATGCAGCCAAAGCCAGCAGTCTGGATGTGTCCGGTGATCACCCCGTCGCCCACCGCCTGCTGGCCCTGTCCGAGCCGAGCCTGTTTTTGCTGCGACGGGCTTGGGATGAAAAAACCAAGAAACTGAAATCGGTC
Organism: Paracoccaceae bacterium; assembly: GCA_003535335.1. GTDB lineage: Bacteria > Pseudomonadota > Alphaproteobacteria > Rhodobacterales > Rhodobacteraceae > Profundibacter. The sequence goes on from DOHJ01000092.1 coordinate 5,241, forward strand.
ATTACTGTCGACGAGGCCCGAAAATTGCGCAACTTTTTTGCCCTGTCGGCAGCCGACGGCGGGCGGCGTGTGGTGATTGTCGATACGGCCGACGAAATGAACCCGAATGCAGCCAACGCCCTGTTGAAATTATTGGAAGAACCACCCGAGCGCACAACGCTGTTTTTAATCAGCCACCAGCCTTCGCGCCTGTTGCCCACGATCCGGTCGCGCTGTCGGGAATTGCGCTGCAATAGTTTAACGCCAGACGATACGGCCAGCGCACTTGTTGCAGCGGGTGCTGTTGCGGTTGAAAACCCCGCACAACTGGGCGCATTGGCGGCCGGATCGGTTGGCCAAGCCCTGCGCCTGATCAATCTGGGCGGCATGGAAATCTATCAGGAAATCATCGGCCTGTTTTCCAGCCTGCCCCGGCTGGACAAATCGCGCGCCTTGCGATTGGCCGAAAGCGTGGTTGGCAAAGCCAAAGAGCCGCGGTTTGATTTGCTGCTGGGCCTGATGGACATGTTTTTGTCCCGCACCGCCCGATTTGGCGCAACTGGAGAGCCCGAAACCGAGGCCGTCAACGGCGAGGCCGCACTACTGGCGCGTCTTGCCCCAACGCCATATTCGGGCCGAATCTGGGCCGAGTTGCAACAGGATCTGGGCGCACGGGTTCGCCACGGCAAGGGGGTTAACCTTGACCCTGCCGCGCTGATCCTTGATATGGTATTCAAGATTGACGCGACGGCGGCCAAGACGGCTGCATAAAGGCAAGCCATTATGACTGATATTCCACAAATTACCGACAGCCACTGCCATCTGGATTTCCCCGATTTCGAGGGTGAACTGGATCAAATCGTTGAAAATGCCGCCAAGGCCGGTGTGGTGCGCATGGTGACGATCTGCACCAAACTGCGCCAGCTGGATCAGGTGCGCGCAATTGCCGAAACCTACCCGCAGGTTTTTTTCGCCGCCGGCACCCACCCGATGAGCGCCGCCGAAGAGCCGCTGGTTAGCGTTGAGGAGCTGGTCTCCCTGAACGATCACCCCAAATTTGTCGGCATCGGCGAAACCGGTCTGGATTATCATTACACCGCCGATAGCAAAGCCATACAGCAGCAAAACCTGCACATTCACATTGATGCCGCCCGCCAAACCGGCCTGCCGTTGATCATCCATTCGCGCGCGGCCGATGGCGATATGATCCGCATTTTGTCAGATGAACACGCTGCCGGTGCATTTAATTGCGTCATGCATTGTTTTTCATCATCACAGCGTTTGGCCGAAGCCGCACTTGATCTGGGGTTTTATCTGTCGATGTCGGGCATTGCCGCCTTTCCCAAATCCACCGATCTGCGCGAGATTTTCGCCGCCGCCCCCGTTGACCGGATTTTGGTAGAAACCGACGCGCCTTATCTGGCCCCGCCGCCGCATCGGGGCAAACGAAACGAGCCGGCCTACAGCGCCCACACCGCCAAGGTTGGCGCGGAAATATTCAAGATGGACTATGCCGATTTCGCCCGCCAGACCTCGGAGAATTTCGAGCGTCTGTTTTCCAAAGTCGCCAGCTACAAAGGCACGACATAATGACCAGATTACGCGCAACAATTCTGGGCTGCGGATCAAGCGGCGGTGTGCCGCGTATTGGCAACCTTTGGGGGGCGTGTGATCCGGAAAACCCGAAAAACCGGCGCATGCGCTGCTCGATGCTGCTGGAAAAATTCGGCAAGGACGGTATTACCCGCGTGCTGATTGACACCTCGCCCGATATGCGGGTGCAATTATTGACCGCCAATGTTTCGGATATGGATGGCGTGATTTACACCCATTCCCACGCCGATCACACCCATGGGCTGGATGATCTGCGCATGATCGTGATCCAGACCAAACGCCGTATGAATGTCTGGGCCGATATGATAACCCAGACCGATCTGTTTGCCCGGTTTCGTTATGCTTTTATCAGCCCCGAGGGATCAAATTACCCGCCCATTTGTGACATGCACACGATTGAAGGCGACATCACCATTTCAGGCGCAGGCGGCGATATCAGCCTTAGCCCGCTGCCGGTAAAACATGGTCAAATCACAGCACTTGGTTTTCGGATTGGCGGGCTGGCCTATATTCCGGATGTTTCACAAATTCCTGAAACCACGTGGGAAATGTTGCAGGGGCTGGATGTCTGGGTGCTGGACGCGCTGCGCTACACCACGCACCCCAGCCACGTGCATTTTGAACGATCGCTGGAATGGATTGCCCGCGCCGCGCCTAAACGCGCCGTGTTGACCAACATGCATATTGATCTGGATTACGATATTGTGATGGCCCAAACGCCGGATAATATTATTCCGGCCCATGACGGTTTACAGCTGACACTGGAAAGCTGAGTGCAAGCCCTGATCGACGTCATCCTGCCGGTGTTTTTGGTAATCGGTTTTGGCTATGCGGCCGTTTGGCGTGGCTGGATGCAGGATGGCGCGATTGACGGGGTGATGAAATTTGCCCAGAATTTCGCAATTCCGGTCTTGCTGTTTTCGGCCATTTCAACGCTTGATCTGGGGCAGGAATTTGACGCTTCGTTGTTGTTCAGCTTTTATCTTGGCTCGGTCAGCGGCTTTGTCATTGGCACCTTTGGCGCGCGGTTTATTTTTGGCCGTGCGTGGGAAGACAGCATTGTTATCGGATTTATTGCCCTGTTTACCAACGCGCTGCTGTTGGGGCTGCCGATCACCGAGCGGGCTTATGGTGCCGATGCTTTGGCCTCTAATTACGCCATTATCGCCATGCATGCGCCGTTTTGCTACGGGCTGGGCATTACCGTGATGGAAATTGTGAAAAATCGTGGCGGAGGCGTGGTGAAAACCGCAAATGCAGTTCTTCGGACCATGTTTAAAAACGCGCTGGTGATCGGTATCTCGCTTGGGGTTGTGGTTAACCTATCGGGTCTAACCCTGCCGGGTTTTCTGACCGATGGGTTGAATCTGATTGCGCGGGCTGCCCTGCCTGCTGCGCTGTTTGGCATGGGGGGTATTTTATGCCGCTACCGGCCCGAGGGCGATTTGCGCGTGATCATTTTTATCAGCCTTATCAGCCTGTTCTGGAACCCGTCGATCACTTGGCTGACCGGCAGCGCACTGGAATTGCCACAGGATGCATTTCGGTCCGCCGTGCTGACCTCGGCCATGGCGCCGGGCATCAACGCCTATATTTTCGCCAACATGTACGGGGTGGCCAAGCGCGTGGCGGCATCTGCACTGTTGCTTAGCACGGCTGCAACTATATTGACGGCTTGGGGTTGGTTGGCGGTGCTGGGCTGAAACCTGGGGCGGATCCAAGCAAGCCGGAAGCACTGAAGATCCGAAACAAAGCAGGTCAAAAAGACCCGCTTTGTTTATAGAATTTCGACTTTTCCTTGAAACAGCATATCATGCTGATACAAAGTTAAGTCAAATTGCTTTATTCTTTTTCAAAACCGCAAAACGGGTCAGAATTTGACCTTAAATCCTATTTCTGCAGTTGTTTTACTGTCTGCGGAAACAGGATCATTGTCACGGGCCAATTCGCCGTACAGCGTGGCCTTGCCGCCCAGATCATATTCAATTTCCATGCCATAATCGACTTTGGTATCATGGGCACGTATAGCAAAAACAGCCAGTTCAATGTTGTCAAATTCAGTTTTTGCCGAAATTCCGTAAGCATCGTCGGATTCGGATTTCTGGTTTTGGTAAATCGCTGTCAGCGTTGTTTTATTAAATGTTAGCGAGCCTTTCAGAGTTACCTGATTGTCCGGGCCATCATCGCCATAACCCAGCGCAATGCTCCATTTGTCTTTTTGCTCATAACCGATACCAATACCAAAAGTTTCAGGTCCTGCGCCAAATTGCGATGTGGATGCAGCAAACTCGAAACCGTTGGATTCGTAGTGGTAAATTGCCATGGCATCTTTGGTTTTATCGGCAATGTATGGAACATCACCATCGCCATCAATTTGCCCGACGACCTTTTTATCACCGGAATTGACGCTCCCAAAAGTCAGCTTACCCCAACTGCCGGAAATCCAAACCTTCTCGGTGTTAATTTTTCCAGTTATGCCACCTTTTTTCTCCATCTTCACTTCGGCACG
>DOHJ01000237.1 GCA_003535335.1 Paracoccaceae bacterium
ATGCAATCTGGTGGGTTGGCGGCATAATATTTGCTCTGTTTTGCATGCGGGCCGTTACGCAGGTCGGCCTGAAAACCATCCTGACCCGCATTGCGCAGAAAAGTTCGACCCAGATGCAGATCAACTTGCTGCAACATATGATGCGGCTGGACAGTGTGTTTTTCCAAAAAAACCCGCCCGGCGGCCTGATGGAGCGATTGCAGGGTGATACGGTTGCCGTTCAAGGCGTCTGGTCGGTGATTATTTCGGGCGTGGGACGCGATATGGTGGCGCTGTTTGTGCTGCTGGGGGTGGCGGTCTCGATTGACTGGGTCTGGGCCTTGGTGGCGATTATCGGCGCACCTTTGCTGATTTTGCCGATTTACATCCTGCAACGCTATATTCGGCGCAAAACCGGTGTGATGCGCGAAAGCGCCTCCGAGCGCTCAACCCGTCTGGACGAGGTTTTTCACGGCATCAACCCGATCAAATTAAACCTGCTGGAAGAATACCAGCTGGGCCGTTTCAGCCGCATTATTGATAAAATCGTTGGCATCGAAATAAAAACCGCCGCAGGGCGCGCCATGATACCGGGCCTGATCGATATTCTGACTGGCGTCGGTTTCTTTGGCGTGCTGATCGTTGGCGGCCAAGACATCATTTCAGGCGAAAAAACCGTTGGCCAATTCATGAGCTTTTTCACCGCCATGACGCTGGCCTTTCAACCGATGCGCCGCCTTGGCGCCATTGTCGGTATCTGGCAGGTTGCCGCCGCCTCTCTAGAGCGGCTTTACCGGCTGTTTGACGAAGAACCCACGATTATCTCACCGCAAAATCCGGTTAAAACCGGACCGGACACCGATACGACGCTCATGCTGGAAAACGTTAGCTTTACCTATGATGTCGATCCGGTTCTGAATGGCGCAAATCTAACGGCGCAGGCGGGTAAAACCACCGCGCTTGTTGGTGCTTCGGGGGCGGGGAAAAGCACGATTTTCAACGTGTTTACCCGTTTGGTTGAACCGCAAACCGGCTGCACAACAGTGGGCGGCGTGCCGATCAACGAGTTGAGCCTGCCAGAGCTGCGTGGCCTGTTTTCCGTGGTCACACAAGACGCGCTTTTGTTTGACGAAACCATTCGGGAAAACATCCTGTTGGGACAAACAGACATCAGCGAGGAAAAACTGCAAGCCGCACTGGATGCGGCCCATGTAACCGATTTTCTGGACAATCTTCCGCTGGGTCTGGACACACCAGCTGGTCCGCGCGGCTCAAACCTGTCGGGTGGTCAACGCCAGCGCGTTGCAATTGCCCGGGCAATTTTGCGCGACACGCCAATTTTACTGCTGGACGAGGCCACCTCGGCGCTGGATGCCCATTCGGAAAAAGTGGTGCAAGAGGCGCTGGAGAAGCTGTCAAAAGGGCGCACCACGCTGGTGATTGCGCACCGTTTATCCACCATTCAGGCCGCCGATAAAATCGTGGTGATGGAAAAGGGCCGCGTGGTTGATCAAGGCACGCATGAGGAACTGCTGGAGCGCGGCGGCATTTACGCCGAACTGCATCGTTTGCAATTCAAGGAAAACGCGCCGATTGGTGGCAAAAACCCGCTGGACCCTGCAAATTCCAGCATGGTAATTGGGACCGCCAGTGCCGACATCCCTGCCAAACCCGGGCTGTTCAGCCGATTTGCTCAACGCTGGTTCGGGCCTTGAAACCCAGACGGAAATTAACCTGATCCTAAGGCAAAAAACCTCAATACCCGCGCCCCAATCGCTCGGGATCAGCCCCCGCCAAATAGCGCAGCAACCGCCACAGGTTCCGCGCGCCTTGGCCAAACCAGCCCGCCGCCTGATACCGCGCAGCGCTGCTGGTGGCCAGCACCGGCACGGCCCGCAATTGCCCACGCAACGCCCGCGCTATGGCAACATCCTCCATCAAAGGCACATCAGCATAACCGCCAATCGCATCATAGATTTTTCGTGAAATCAACAAACCCTGATCGCCATAAGGCAAGCCAAACAGCCGCGCGCGCAGATTGGCCCAACCGGCCACCCACCACGGCGCAAACCCGCTGGCCGCGAATTTCAACCGAAAATAGCCCGCCGCGTCCTGACCCGAAATATGCGCCCCAACCAGCGCGGACCAACCCTGTGACAGCACCGTATCGGCGTGCAAAAACAACAACCATTCACCAGAGGCCGCATCGGCCCCGCGCCGCAACTGCCCACCGCGCCCCGCAGCCCCCGTGACCACCAACGCCCCGACAGCCTCGGCCAGCGCGCAACTTTGATCGGATGATCCACCATCCGAGACCACCAGTTCGCGCACCAATCCGTCCTGCAACCCTTCGATCAGCGCCGCCAGCGTCACCGGCAAATCTGTTTCGGCATTCAGGGTCGGTATAATTATACTTAACGGTGCCCGCATATTGTGCCCTTTGGTTGATCTGCGCATGAATTCATATAGTATCTGCAACAGCGAATAGGGAAATGGAACAAGATGCGCAAACTGTTTGAGATCACCGGCACGGATCAAACCGGGTTTTTACAAGGCATGGTCAGCAATGATCTGGCCAAATTGGCGGACGGGCTGCTTTACGCGGCCTTCCTGACGCCGCAGGGTAAATTCCTGTCGGATATGTTTCTGCTGCAACGCGGCGAGGCCATCATTCTGGACGCCCCCGCCAGCACCGCTGACGCCCTGATCCAGCGCTTAAGCATGTTTAAACTGCGTTCAGACGTGCAAATCAGCCCGTCAGACCTGCAAATATTTCGCGGCACAGGCCCGATGCCCGAAAACGCTCTGCCCGACCCGCGCCACCCTGATCTGG